>DATFMW010000524.1:0-2033 GCA_035266765.1 Gaiellaceae bacterium
CGGCGAGCGCCTGCGACTCGTTCACCTCCTGCTGCATCTGGCGGCGCGTCGCAGCGAGCGCGTTCGCCTTGCCCGTCTCGGCGCTCGCGAGCCGATGCTGGTTCGTGAGCAGGTTGACGCGCAGGATCGAGACCTGCTGGGCGCGTCCCTCGATGACGCGCGTCTCCTGGTGGACGGTCGTCCGGATCGCCCTCGTCCGCAGCCGCGCCGCGGCGATCTTCTGCTTCGCGCTCGCGACGTCGGCGGCGACGTGCTTGTCCTGGGCGGCGATCGCGTTCAGGTAGTCGATCTGGTCGAGCACAGCCTGGAAGTTCCGGGCCGCGAGCACGACGTCCACGGTCGTCGGCTGGTCCTGCTTGTAGATCGCGACGAGCCGCGCGTCGAGCCGCTGGACGGCGAGCGTGTACTCATGCCGCAGGTAGCGGAACCGGGTCGTCTGGAGGCGGAAGAGCTCGTCGAGCTTCGAGAGGCGCCGCCGGTGCAGCGCGATGTCCGACCGGAGGGACGCAAGCCGGCCGGAGACGTCGCCGACCTGCGACTCGAGCGTGTGGATGCTCGTCGTCAGCGAGCCGATCTGCGCAGAGAGCGCGTCCTCGCGCTTCTTCGACTGGGCGATCTGCGCCTGCACGGCGGCGAGCTTCGCATCGACGGAGGCCTTCTGCTGGCCGATGTCGCCCGCCGCGGCCGGCGCAGCGAGGACGAGCGGGAGCGCGAGCAGGAGCCACAGGCGGCGGGCCATCGGCAAACGCTTTCGGCAGACACGCGACTGTCCCTGCACGGCGAAGCCCAGTTCGCTACTGAGGTTGCGGCGCTTCCGAGATGCGTCCGCGGGCCGCTTCCGCCCGCGGCTCGAGCGCCCGCAGCGCCTCGGCGGCGCGGCGGCGCAGCGGCCCGACCTGGGCGCGATAGTCGCCGTCCGAGACCTTGCCGGTGCGGTGGTCGAACTCGAGCTCTTTCAGCGCGGCCAGCGCGCGGTCCCGGTCTCCGACGAGCTCGAGCCGGCGGCGCTCCGCCTCGCCGGGCTCGTCCAGACGGTCGCTCACCGTCTCCGGCTCGCCGAGAAACGGGCGCGCGACCCAGACGACGGCCCCGATCGCGAGCAGCGCGGCGACGGCGAGCGGCCAGGCCATCAGGCGACGATTGCGCCGGGCTCGTACTGCGCGGCGAGCCGCCGCTGCTCGACCGCGTCCGGCCACATCGCGATGACGGAGCCGCCGACGAAGATGAATCCGGCGAGCCAGATCAGGTTCACGAGCGGCTTCACGAGCACCTTGAGGTAGAACGGCCCTCCGGGCTTCGACGGCACCTGGTCGGCGATCGTGAACAGATCGCCGAGGTTGCGCGGATCGTGGTAGATCGAGACCTCGTTCGAGGTCTGCTGCTCGACCGGGTAGTCGTTCTTACCGGGGTGGAGAGTCGTCACGTGCGAGCCGCCACGGGTGACGTCGACGGTCGCGCGGACGGCCTGCGCGTTCGCCTCCTGCGTCTGCGTGAGCCCGCGGTAGGTGAGCGTGTACCCGGCCACCTCCATGGACTGGCCCGGCCGCAGCGCCTGCTCGCGGACCGTCTGGTACGCGCTCGAGCCGGCGATCCCGATCGCGAGCATGACGATCGCGGCATGGACGATGTAGCCGCCGTAACGCCGCCGGTTCCGTGCCACGAGCATCGCGAACGCACGCCACCATCCCTCCCCCGCGACGGCGCGCCGCGCCTGCGTGCCACGGACGAACTCGAGCACGATCGCCGCCGCGACGAACGCGGAGAACGTGTATGCGAGCAGACCCGGCACGGAGCTGCCGAAGCCGAGTGCAAGGAGCGCGACGCCCGTGACGAGGGCGGCCACGGCCGGGACGATGAACGTCTTCCCGAGCGCACGCAGCGACGCGCGGCGCCAGGCGACGAGCGGCCCGAGCCCCATCAGCAGGAGCAGCGGCAGGCCGAACGTGTGCAGGAAGAAATCGTAGTACGGCTTCGAGACCGAGCGCGTCTCGCCGCGCACCGCCTGGCTCAGGATCGGGTAGACGACGCCCCAG
>DATFMW010000525.1:0-2265 GCA_035266765.1 Gaiellaceae bacterium
TCTTCTTGCCGTCGGTGCCGAGCTTGGCCGGCGAGGGCGCCTCGGCCCCGCCCTGGCCCGCGGTCGCGGCGACGTAGGCCGCCACGTCCTGCGCATCCTGACCGGTGACGAGATTCGCCGGCATCGGCAGCGACGCCAGGCGGATCTGGTCGAGGACGATGTTCTGAATCGTGCTCTGCTCGAAGCCCTGCTGCCGGTCGGACGCGAACGCGGCGTCGAGGCTCGGGCCGACGGTGCCGCTCGCACCGGCCGCGGCGAGCGTGTGGCAGCCCGCGCACTTCGACTGGAACAGCTTTTGCCCGTTCTGCTGGTCGACCTTCGCGACAGCCTTTCCGCCCGTGCCGCAGGCGGTCGCGAGCAGCGCGGTTGCCACCGCGAGAACGACCCCGGCCACGACCCGCCGCCCGCCGTTCACGAGGAGGCCGGCTCGCTTCCTGCAAGCCCGTGAGCGACGTGCTCCGCAAGGGAGATCACGTCGTGCTCACCGCTCAGCTGTTCAGTCCTGATGTCGAAGTCCATCGCGCGCATCCCCGCGGATCGCCGGCTCCACCGTCGGAGGAGTCTACCCGGATGGCCGGGACCGCGACCCCGGTACCGGACTCGCTTACTTCCCGGTCTGCTTCGGCTTGGCGGGTGTCGCCGGCGCCGGCGACAGCTGCTTGATCAGCTGCTTCACCTGGGCGGCGTTCGCCGAGGCGGGATTGAGCTTCAGGTACGCCTTCAGCGCCGACACGGCGACGGTGTTCTGGCCGGCGCTCTGCGCCGCCATGGCGAGCTGGAACTGCGCGTTCGCGTCGCGCGGCCTGAGCTTCGCGAACGCCTGGTAGCTCGCGACGGCCTGCTGGTAGGCGAGCACGGCGCGCTGGTAGGCGTTGGCCGTCGTCGTGCTCACGGCGTTGCTCGCCGCCTGCTCGATCGGGTTCGTGCCGATCGCGGTGCCGAGCGTGCCGGTGGGCAGGAACACCCGGCTCGGAGCGGCCGCAGACTGCGCGGCGGCGGCGGCCTGGTACTCGCGCACGTAGGTCTGCGCCTGCGAGAGCTGGAGGCCGCCGAGCTCGGTGAGCGCCTTTCCGTCCTTCGGCTTCAGCGCCGAGTACTGCTGGAGCGCGGTGATCGCGTTGCCGGTGTCGCCCTTCGCCTCGTACGCGGTGGCGAGCTCACGGAAGCCCTTCGGGTCCTTCGGGTGCTCCTGGGTCGCCTTGATCGCGGCCGAGAGCGACGTGCCGCTCTTGTGGAAGAGGTTCAGGTTCGTGAAGAGGTCGGAGAGCCCGCTCGAGCCGGAGCCGACGCCGAGGAACGCGAACGTGACGGCGAACAGGACGGCGAGCGCGACGTACGCCCACTTCGCGTGCCGGCGGAGCCGCTCGAAGAAGAGCTCCTGGTTCGGGTTGCCGCCGGAGGCGTGACCGCGCCGGCCGCGCTTGCGCGCCTTCGCCGGCTGCGCGTTTGCGCGCTGCTGCTGCTGCTTCGCCCTGACCGCTGCCCGTGCCATCGAGGGTCCAGGGTACCGGGCCAAGCTCCCAACGTCAGGGCCACGCGCCGACCGGGTGCGCTGGGCGAGTGCGATGCAAGGACGCAGGGAGCGTCGATAGCGCTGCTATCGACGCTCCCGAGGACGCCGCAGCGCGCCGCTCAGCGCGGCCGGGCAGCCCGTGCTCCCTGGCGTTGGGAGCGTCCGGCCTATGAGCCGCCGCCGGCGCCGGAGGCGGCGACGGTCGAGGGCTGGCGGCGTTCGACGAGGATCGAGAGCCAGATCGAGGCCTCGTAGAGCGCCCAGAGCGGGAGCGTCTCGAGGATGGTGGTGATCGGGTCGACGCCCGGCAGTGCGACGCCGACGCAGGCGACGATGAAGTAGCCCATGCGGCGGGTGCGGCGCAGCTTCGCCGAGGTGAGGACGCCGAGCCGGACGAGGCCGAGCACGAACATCGGCAGCTCGAAGACGATTCCCATCGCGAGCAGCACCATCGCCGCGAACGAGTAGTAGCTGCGCGCCTGGACGAGCGTGTGGTACTCGGCCGAGTCGTAGCCGGTGAGGAAGTGCACGGCCGCCGGCAGCGCGAGGAAGTAGCCGAAGAAGACGCCGCAGACGAGCAGCGCCGCGGCGGCGATGACGAAGACGAAAAGCGTCCGCGAGTGGGTGTTCTCGACAGCCGGCATGAAGAACGCCCAGGTCTGCCACAGCACGACCGGCAGGACGATCAGGAACGCCGCGTAGAGGCTCACCCACATCGACGTCATGAACGGCTCGATGACCGTGAACGTCGT
>DATFMW010000526.1:0-2017 GCA_035266765.1 Gaiellaceae bacterium
CGAGCGCGGCGATCACCGATGCGAGGCCCATCAGGATCGCGAGGCGGAACAGGTACGGGACGAGCTCCGGCCCCTCGTAGAAGAGCTCGTCGAGCATCGCGCGACGCTCGTCGGGCGGGACGCCGCGATGGCGGGCGAGCAGCCCTCGCGGCGTCCAGCGGCCGGCGGGGCGGGCGCCCGCTTCTGTGCTCACGGCGTCCCCGACTGCGCGAGGCCCGTGTAGGTGAGCGTGCCGACCCTGATCGCCGTGATCCGGATCGAGTACGCGTCCGCGGGCGCCCGGCCGGCGCAGCTCAGGTCGACCGCGCCCGGCCCCGCGTAGGTGTGCACGACGGAGAGCGCGACCGGTGTCGGGTTCCCGGCCAGGAGCCGCACCTCGTCATTCGTCCCCTCGAGCGTGTCGAGGACGCACGTGAGCGAGGCGATGCCGGTCCCGCTCGACTCGAAGTACGCGCTCGCCTCGACCACGTAGCTGCCGGCCTGCGGGATCTCGAGCTCGGCGAGCGTCGCCGGGGTGTCGCGCACCGCGACCGGCGCCGGGCCGACGAGCGAGGCCGAGTAGGCGTCGCTCGGCCCCGGAGCGCCGGGCAGGCCGCGCGGGCCGGCGGGGAGCTGTCCGCGCTTGAAGTTGCGCTTGAGGAGGGAGTGGGCGCGCACCTTGGCCGCGGTGACGGCACCGTTGCGGAGCTGCGCGGTGCCGACGCTGTGCGGCGGCAGCAGCGTCTGGGCGGTACCCCGCTGCGTGAGCGACAGCAGCGAGACGACGAGCGCGACGAGCGACAGGACAACCGGGACGCGGCCCCTCATCCGTTTCCCCCTTTTCCGTGAGTCCGGGGGAAGTCTTGCGGACGCCTCGGACCGCCCGGCTCAGACGGAAGCGAGGCGCGCGGCGGCAACGGCAACCTGGCCGTACGCGACGCCGCCGTCGTTCGGCGGCACGAGCCGGTGCGAGAGGACACGGAAACCGGCGTCCTCGAGCCGCCTGCGTGTCGCGCCGAGCAGGCGCAGGTTCTGGAACGTCCCGCCCGAGAGGACCACCGTGCGCGGCTCCGCGGCCTCGGCGCAGGCCGCCGCGGCGGCAGCGGCCACCGTCTCGTGGAAAGCGGCGGCGATCTCGGCCCGGTCGCGTCCGGCGGCCAGGTCGTCGTGCACGAGCGCCACGAGCTCGCTGCCCTGCCCGAAGCGCCACACGTACGGGGCCGTCTCCGTCTCGCCGGCGAGGAGCTCCAGCTCGATCGCCGCCTGCCCCTCGTAGGTGACCTCGTCGCGCACCCCGAGGAGCGCCGCGACCGCGTCGAAGAGCCGCCCCATCCCCGACGAGAGCGGCGCGTTCACCTTCAGGCTCTCGCGGACGAGCGCCCACCGCTCCCACGGCACCGGGCGGCCGGCCAGCTCGAGGTGGACAGCCGCAGCCCGCCACGGCTCCCGGATCGCAGCCTCGCCGCCGGGAAGCGGCACCGGCTCGAGGTGCGCGACGCGCTCGAACCGCTGGAGGTCGCAGCGCAGCAGCTCGCCGCCCCACAGCGTCCCGTCGGTGCCGTACCCGGTGCCGTCGAAGACGAGCGCGAGCGCCGGGCCGGTCTCGCCGTGCTCGGCGAGGCAGGCGGCGGCGTGCGCGTGGTGGTGCTGCACGCCGACGAGCTCCGTGGCCTGCTCGAGCGCCCACTTCGTCGACAGGTACTCCGGGTGGAGGTCGTGGGCGATCGCCTCGGGCCGGACCCCGAGCATCGTGAGGTAGAGGTCGAGGTCGCTGCGGAAGGCACGGTAGGCGAGCTCACCGTCGAGGTCGCCGAGGTGCGGGGAGAGGAACGCCTCCGCGCCGCGGGCGACGCAGAAGGTCGCCTTCAGCTCCGGCCCGGCCGCGACGAGCGGGCGCGGCGCCGGAACCGGCAGCGGCAGCGGCCCGGGCACGAGCCCGCGCGAGCGCCGGAGCGGGAACGCAACGCGCACGACGGAGTCCTCGCAGCGCCGGTGGATCGGCCGGTCGTGGGCGAGGAACGCGTCCGCGATCGCGCCG
>DATFMW010000527.1:0-2493 GCA_035266765.1 Gaiellaceae bacterium
CGCAGGCGCTCGCCGCCGCGAGCGCGCAGCTCGCCGCGCAGCTGCGCGCCGCAGCGAACGGCGACACGGCTCCCGCGACGCCCGCAGGCGCACCGCATTTCATCTGGCCGGTGTCGGGGCCGATCACGAGCCCGTTCGGGATGCGCTGGGGCACGCTGCACCCCGGGATCGACATCGGCGTCCCGAGCGGCACCCCCGTGCACGCCGCGGCCGCGGGCAAGGTCGTCTGGTGCGGCTGGATGTCCGGCTACGGCAACCTCGTGATGATCGACCACGGCGGCGGCTACGCGACCGCGTACGGCCACAACACCTCGATCGCCGTCCGGTGCGGCGAGGAGGTCGCCCAGGGCCAGGTGATCGCGTCCTCCGGGTGCACCGGCTTCTGCACCGGCCCGCACGTGCACTTCGAGGTGCGCGTGAACGGCAACCCGGTCGACCCGCTCGGGTATCTGGGCTAGCGCGGCTGCGCCGCGCTGTTCCCGTCGCACCGCTTCGCGGCGAGGCGCTGAGCCGCGCCCGCGCAGGTCGGGCGCGGCGGCGGAAGGGCGCGGGCAGAGCACACTCGCCTACGCCGGCGTGCCGGACTGCTGCTCGATCTGGGGTGCGACGTCTTCGCCCAGCTCGTCAGGCGGTCGCGGCGGCTCCGAGGATGCCGGCGAGGAGCGCGTCGGCGCCGAAGGCGAAGGCGGCGTCGCGGTCGGTCAGGACGAGCTGCTGGCGGAGCTCGGCGACGTTGGCGAGCGCGTCCGCGGGTAGGTCGGGCCAGGGCTCGCCCTCGAGCGTGAAGCCGGAGATCTCGGCCAGGGCGAAGCCGCGGGCGTAGCTTGCGAGCGCGCGGTAGGCGTACGCCGCGCGCTCGGTGTCGAGGCCGAGCGCCCGCAGCGCGCCCAGCGTGGCCTCGATCGACCGCAGCGCCTCGGCGCTCCGGAGCGGCCGCATGCCCACGAGCCCGAATGCCGCCGGATGCGTGAGCGCGACCGCGCGGATGCCGTGGACGAAGCGGGCGAGGATGTCGCGTGGCAGTGTGCCGGCGTCTCCGAGGTCGATCTCGCCGACCATGATCTCGCTGAGCCCGTCGAGCAGTTCCTGGCGGCCGCCAACGTGGTTGTAGAGCGACATTGCGGCGACGCCGAGCTCGTCGCCGAGCCGGCGCATGGTCAGGGCGCCGGGGCCTTCGCGGTCGACGAGCGCGAGAGCGCTCTCGAGGACGCGCCTGCGGGTGAGCGGCTCGCGTGCGACCTGGCTTGACACCTTACGCCGTAAGGCTATACGACTTACACTGTAAGTCGTAATCGACGCGCCAGCAGGCACCCAGTCGCGAGCGCCCCTGGGTGGCGCCCAACACGTTCGACCTGTCACCACGACCAGGAGGAACGATGGCTGACCGTCAGAAGGTCTTGATCAACCTCGCGACCGGCCTGGAGGACGCCGAGCGGGTGACGGTCGCGCTGCTCGTCGCGACGGCCGCCCTCGACGCCGGCAAGCAGGTCGGGATATGGCTGACGAAGGAGGCTGTGCGGCTGGCGCTGCGCGGTCACGGGCAGGGTGTGGCCTGCGACGGCTGTCCGCCGCTTCCGAAGCTGCTCGACCAGTTCGCCGGCGGCGGCGGCGAGTTGCTGCCCTGCCCGATCTGCTTCACCGCCCGCAAGCTCGACGAGAGCGACCTCGTCCCGAACGCGCGCCTCACGGGCGCGACACCCATGTGGGAGTGGGTCGGCGACGGGGCGACCGTCTTCAGCTACTGAGAGGAGGATCTGATGGCCATCGACGTCGAGATCGACATCGAGCTGCTGAAGAGCGAGATCAGGAAGACCTACGCCTCCGTCTCGCAGGAGCCGGAACGCGACTTCATCTTCCCGACCGGCCGCGCCTGGGCCGAAGATCTCGGCTACCCGGACGAGCTCGCGAATGTCCCCTCGAGCGCGGCCGAGTCGTTCGCCGGCGTCGCGAACCCGTTCTCGCTCGGCCGGCTCGCACCGGGCGAGCGGGTGCTCGACCTCGGCTCCGGCGCCGGCACCGACTCGCTCGTCGCCGCCCAGATGGTCGCCCCCGCTGGAAGCGTGACCGGGATCGACATGACCACGGAGATGCTCGCGAAGGCGCGCGCCGCGGCCGCCGAGATGGGCGCGGACAGCGTCGAGTTCGTCGAGGGCGAGGTCGAGCGGCTCCCGTTCGCGGACGGGAGCTTCGACGTGGTGATCTCGAACGGTGTCGTCGACCTCGTCCCCGACAAGGACGCGGTCTACTCGGAGATCCACCGTGTGCTCGCGCCGGGCGGGCGCATCCAGATCGCCGACGTCACGCTCCAGAACCCCGTGAGCGAGGAGGGCAGGCGCAACATCGACCTCTGGACCGGCTGAATCGCCGGAGCGCTGCTGGAAGCAGCGTACGCGAAGCTCCTCGAGCAGCACGGCTTCGAGCGTATCGAGACGGGCCGGCTCGTCGACACCTACGCCCGCTCCCGATTCGAGGACACGAGACGCAACGCACAGA
>DATFMW010000528.1:0-4303 GCA_035266765.1 Gaiellaceae bacterium
GAGTACCACATCCGGTACGTGACGGCTCACGAGGCGCGGACGCTGCTCCGCGAGGCCGGCATGACGCGGATCCGGCTGCGCGGCCACGCGGGCACGTGGTGCGCCGGGCTCTACCCGCGCATCTTCACGAGCGGCCACACCGCACGCGTCGCCGCGCGCCTCTACGCGCCGCTCGTGCGGCTGCGTCCGTCCCTCTTTGCCCGCTACCTCTGCTTCTACGCGGTGAAGCCGCAGTGAGGCGCGAGACGCTCACCGACCCGGTGCGCTTCCGCCGGCGGCTCCGCCAGAAATCGAACATGCCGGCGAAGTGGGCGTCGTACAAGCTCCAGCTGGAGCACGCGCCGACGTTCCCCGACCGCGTCTACGTCGAGTCGACGAACGTCTGCAACCTCGACTGCATCATGTGCCCGACCGGGCTGCACATCGACACGCGCCCGAAGGGCTACATGGACTGGGCCCTGTACACGTCGATCGTCGACGAGATCGCGCCCACGGCCGAGGCGATCGTGCTCCACTCATGGGGGGAGCCGCTCCTCCACCCGCGCATCATCGAGATGATCGAGTACGCGAAGGCGCGGAACCTCTGGGTGGAGCTGTCCACGAACGCCACGCGGCTCGACGAGGAGAAGGCGCGCGCGGTGATCGCGGCCGGGCTCGACCGCATCTACCTCAGCATGGACGGGCTCACGAAGGAGACGTACGAGAGCGTCCGCGTGAAGGCGGACTACGAGACCGTGCTCGGGAACATCGAGCGCTTCCTCGAGCTCAAGCACGAGCTCGGGGCCTCCGTCGAGGCGGATGTCCAGATCGTGCGGCTCTCCGAGACGGACGCCGAGGTGGCCGACTTCGTCGAGCGCTGGCGTCGCAGCCGGGCCGACATCGTGAACATCAAGGAGCTGGACACGTGGGGCGGGCAGATCGACGAGGTCTCCGATCTCGCCGTGGACGGGGACGAGGCCGAGGCGGCCGTCGCGGCCGGCCCCCAGGACGGCAGCGTCGACGGCGAGCGGCTTCCCTGTCCGAACCTCTGGTACCACTGCCACATCCACTGGGACGGCGTGCTCGTCTCGTGCTCGCGCGACTACGACGCGGTGACCCCGCTCGGGAACGTCCGCAACGGCGGTGTCCTGAAGACCTGGCACGGCGCGCGGATGCGGCAGATGCGCGAGTGGCACGCGGGCGGAAACTTCTGCGCCGCCCAGTGCGCGCAGTGCACGGAGTGGTCGTGGTGGCGTCCGACGCCGTTCGGCGGCGGCGGCACGGGCGGCAAGGTGAACCGCGTCGCCGGGGACGAGAGGGAGGAGTAGCGATGGCCGTTGCGATCGCCGATCGGCACCGCCCGGGCGCGGAGAGCGCGGCCGAGGCTGCGTTCCGCGTGATCTGGCTCGGAGAGCGCCCCTGGTGGCTCGACGACCCGCAGGCCCGCGCCGAGCTCGACGGGATCGAGCCGGGACCGCCCGTGCCCGGTCGCGCGCGTCCGTTCGTCGTCCACGCCCGGGCGTCCGTCCTGCACACGCTGCGGCGCGCCTCGCACGAGCGGCTGATCGCGGACATCTCCGGGACGGGGCGCCTCGACCGGGTGGCTGCGCGCGTCGCGCGCTCTGCCCAGGTCGTGCTCGTCGACGATCCGGGCCGGCTCCCGGCGCTCCGCGGCAGGCCGTCGTCGACGTGGTCGCTGCTCCGCACGCCGCTCGACCTGGAGCACTACGCGCCGGAGCGCGTCCTGCACGAGCGGCGCGACGCTGCGCTGAAGCGCTTTCGCCGCCTGCACCGGCTGAGTCCGCGCACGCTCCTCTATGCCGGGCCCTACCGTCCCGAGGGCGGTCTCCACGTCCTGCTCGAGCTCGCCGAGAGGCTGCGCGCGCGGTACGACGATCTCGTCGTCGCCGCGATCCCCGAGGGCGAGGTCGACGCGCGGTATCGCGACGCGTGCGAGCGCCGGGCGCTCGCGCTCGGCCACCGGGCCCTCATCGAATGGGAGGTCTCCGACGCGGATCGCCCTCTCTGGTACGCGCTCGCCGCGGTCGTATGCATCCCCGCGACGGGCCCCGTGCCGGTCGCGCCGGTGCTGCGGGCCGCCGCGGCCGGCGTGCCGCTCGTCGCCGGTGCGGTCGAGCCGTATCGCGCGCTCCCGCCGGAGTTCGGCGGGGAGCTCGTGCCGGTGGGCGACGTCCGGTCGTTCGCCGCCCGGATCGAGCAGCTGCTCGACGACGCGCCGCGCGCGCACGCCGCCGGCGCCCAGGCCCGCCGCACCGCCGAGAAGCAGCTGTCGCCTGCCGCCGCCGCCCGGGCGCTGCGGACGCTGTGGTCGGGGCTCGCACCTCCCGGGTGATGTGTCGTGGCAAGACGGCTTCCCGGTGCGTACGGACGACCCGGTCGACCCGGGGGGGCTCCCGCCGAGGGCGTGGAACCGGCGGCGGCACGACGGGCTGCCGTCGAGGAGGGTGAGACCCGGGCTGTGCTCGACCCCCTGAACGGGACGTCGCAGTCGACGGGGCCGTCCGCGGTGCGGGGCGATCTCGACCTCGAAGCGACGGTCCGGGAGTGCGGGGGCGCGTCGTTTCATGCCCTCGTGGTGGCAGCCGCGAGCGCGACGGGTGCCACAGGGGCGGCGCTCGCGCGGCTGACCGACTCCGAGCAGAAGCTCGAGCTGGTCGCCGTGACCGGCATCTCCGAGACGGCGGTGGAGCGCTGGCGCCTGCAATGGGTCGGCGACGAGTCGCCCCTGGCGGAAGCCGTTCGCTCGCTTCAGCCCACCTTCGCCCGCGGCGGGCTTCTCCCGGGCGAGCTCGACACGGGCAGTGCGGTCGCGTTGCCGTTGACGGTCGAAGGGCACCCCGTCGGCGTGCTCGGGCTCGATTACGCGGCAGCCCGCACCTTCGACGACGTCGAGCGTGAGCGGTTCGAGTCGCTCGCGGCATCGGCAGCCGGGGCTTTCGACCGGGTTTTCCGAAACGAGACCGGGACGCGCGCCCGGTACCTGCACGAGCTCGCGTCGCAGCTGGCGGTTCTCCGGACACGCGATGAGCTCGCCGAGTCGATTGTCCTGGCCGGCGCGGCTGCACTCGGGGCGTCGGCCGCCTCCCTGGCCATGCTCGACGTGGAGCGGCAAGAGCTCCGCGTCCTGGCGGCGCACGGCTACTCGGAGGAGACCCGAGCGCTGTTCGATCCGCTGCCGCTCGCGTTCGAGGCCCCTCTGACCGACGCGGTGCGGACGGGCGAGCTGATCATGCTCGAGGCTCCGGAGGAGCTCGACGCGAGCTACCCGGACGTGCCGGGGCGCCGGGGCGCGCCAACCGAACGCGCCGTGGTCGCGATTCCGCTCGCCGTCGGCGGTGTGCCCTTCGGCGCGCTCAGCTTCAGCTTTGCGGGCCGCCGCCTCTTCGACGACGACACGTGTGCGTTCATGCTTGCTCTTTCCCGCCTCTGCGCCCAGGCCCTCGATCGCGTCGAGGCGGCACGGCTCCACGACCGTACGGCCCGGCTCCAGGTTGTGGCCGCGGAGCTCGTACGGACAGTCACCCAGGCGGACGTCGCGCAGGTGATCGTCCACGAGGGCCTGGCCGCGCTCGGGGCGATCGGCGGCCGCATCGCCGTGGTCGACCCCGTGACCGACACCCTCGCCACGATCGCCGTGGCCGGCTATCCGGACGGGCTGCTCGAAGAGCTGCGCGACGCCGGCGAGGAGTCGCTGATGCCGGTGGCGGCCGTCTGCATCAGTGGCGAGCCGCTGCTGATCTCCTCGCTGGACGAGGTCCGGAGCGAGTGGCCCGTCGCTGCCCGCGAGTTCGGCAAGCTCGGGCACCGGGCGGCCGCGGCCGTTCCCCTGCGGTCGCACCACGGCATCATCGGCGCGATCGCCTTCACCTGGGCGGAGGAGCAGCCCTTCCGCGACGAGGACGTGAGCTTCCTCGGCGCTCTCGCCGGGTTGTGCACGGAGTCGCTCGAGCGGTCGCGTCTCTACGAGGCGAGCGAGCGGTCGCGCACACGGTTGCGGCACGTGCTCGACCGTCTCGGCGAGGCGGTGATCGAGGTCGATTCGGAGCTGACGGTGACGTACGCGAACGAGGAGGGGTGCCACCTCTTCGGCGACCGTGCCCTCGTCGGGAAGATCCTTCCCGACCTCTGGCCGGAGGTCGGGCTGCGCGACCTCGCGCGATTCCAGCTCGACGAGACCGCCGAGCCGATCGACGAGAGGACGCCCCTCGCGGACGGCCGCACGCTCGAGGTGACCGCGATGCACGAGGACGGCGAGGCCATCATCGTCCTGCGCGACGTCTCGCGGCGGGAGCGGCAGGAGCGT
>DATFMW010000529.1:0-2032 GCA_035266765.1 Gaiellaceae bacterium
AAGAGGAAGCGCGAGAGGCCGCCGTCGACGACGATCGTCTGGCCCGAGACGTAGCGGGCGCGCTCCGAGGCGAGGAAGCAGACGACGTCGCCGAGCTCCTGCGGTGTGCCCCAGCGGCCGAGCGCGATCTCCTCGAGCTGGGCCTCGGTCGGCCCGTCGGGATAGAGGTACTCGAGCCGTGCCGTCCTGATCCGCCCGGGCGCGATGCAGTTGACCGTGATCCCCTGCGGCCCGACCTCGCGGCTGAGCGTCTTCAGCCAGCCGGTGAGGCCGGGGCGGAACGTGTTCGAGAGCGCGAGGTGCTCGAGCGGCTCGAGCGCCGCGACCGAGGTGATGGCGAGGATGCGTCCGCCGGCGCTCCGCCCGAGGTGCGGCAGGGCGAGACGCACGAGCGTCACGGCGGGCCGGAGCAGGAGCCGGAACGCGGACTCGAGCGCCTCCGGGTCGGCGTCGAGCGCCTGTCCGGCCGGCGGGCCGCCGCCGTTCCAGACGAGCACGTCGAGGCCGCCGAAGCGGTCGACCGTCGACGTCACCGCGTGCTCGAGGTCGGCGTCGCTTCCTACGTCGCCGGGAACCGCGAGGGCTCCGATCCGCTCCGCGTTGCGCGCGAGCTCGTCGGCCCGGCGGGCGAGCATCGCCACGTTCGCGCCCTCGCCGGCAAGGGCCTCTGCGGTTGCGAGCCCGAGCCCGGAGGAGGCGCCGCAGACGAGCGCCGTGCGGCCGCTCAGTCCGAGGTCCATGACTCCCCGGACGCCGGAGGTGTCCGGTCTCCCGGCCGGGCGCCGCCGGCTTTACCGGCGACGCTCCCAGCCAGCGTCCCGGCGCTCGCGAGGACGCGCGTCGTCATCCCGCCGCGGGCGTTGAAGATGCCCTCGACCTCGACGAAGCGGGGCGCGCCGTCGGCGACGAGCTGCTCGAGCACCTCGTTCACGACCTCCTCCTGGAGGATCCGCCGGTCGCGGAAGCCCGTCAGGTAGTCCCGCAGCGACTTGAGCTCGAACAGCTTTCCGTCGGGGACGTAGCGGATCGTCAGCTCGCCGAAGTCCGGGCCGCCGGTCATCGGGCAGAGCGACGTGAACTCCGGTGCGCCGAGCTCGACGAGATAGTCGCGCTCCGGATAGCGGTTTTCGATCGTCTCGATCGCCACGGGTCAGGAGCGTACCGGAGGCGCGGCGCCCGGCTGGACGTCGCGCCTCCACGAGCAGGCCTAGGTCGTGAGCACGCCGACGACGTCGCGCACCGCGGCGGAGCTCGCCTCGAGCGCCGCCCGCTCCTCGTCGGAGAGGTCGAGCTCGATGATCTCCTCGATGCCGCTCGGGCCGAGCTTCACGGGGACGCCCATGTAGAGGCCGTCGATCCCGTACTCGCCCTCGAGGTACGCGGTGCAGGGGAGGACGCGCTTCTCGTCGAGCATGATCGAGTCGACCATCTGCGCGGCGGCCGCACCCGGCGCGTACCAGGCGGAGGTGCCCATCAGGTTGACGAGCTCGCCGCCGCCCTTCGCGGTGCGCTGGACCATCGCCTGGATCGCGTCTTCGGCGACGAGCTTGCGCAGCGGGACGCCGCCGACGGTCGTCGCGGAGACGACGGGGACCATCTGGTCACCGTGGCCGCCGAGCACCACTGCCCGCACGTCCTTCACCGAGGAGCCGGTCTCCCAGGCGATGAAGGTCGAGAAACGGGCGGTGTCGAGGATCCCCGCCATGCCGAAGACGCGGTGCTTGGGCCAGCCGGAGACGTTCTTGGCCACGTGGCACATCGCGTCGAGCGGGTTCGAGACGACGATCAGGATCGCGTCGGGGCTCTGCGCGGCGACCTTTTCGGTCACGTCCTTGACGATCTTCTCGTTCGTGGAGACGAGGTCGTCGCGGGACATCCCGGGCGAGCGGGGCAGGCCCGCGGTGACGACGACGACCGACGAGCCGGCGGTCTCCTCGTAGCCGTTCGAGCCGGTGGCGTTCGGCTCATAGCCGAGCACGGCGCCCATCTGGTTGATGTCGAGCGCCTTGCCCTGCGGCAGGCCCTCCTTGAT
>DATFMW010000530.1:0-4498 GCA_035266765.1 Gaiellaceae bacterium
GTCGAGCACCACATCGAGGTCGTCACCGGCCTCGCCGAGCGGATCGCCGTCATGCACCACGGCGCGCTGCTCGCCGTCGACACGCCCGAGAACGTGATGCGCAACGCGACCGTCCAGCAGGCCTACGTCGGGGAGCCGCTATGAGCGTAGGCTCGACGGAGCTCAGCCAGGAGCGGAGGCGCCGGCTCGGCTGGCGGCGCGAGCGGGGATGAGCGTGCTGCTCGAGATCCGCGACCTGCACGTTCACCTCGGCGGCTCGCACGTGCTCCAGGGCGTCGGCTTCGACGTTCCCGAGGGCGGGATCACGGCCCTGCTCGGGCGCAACGGCGTCGGCAAGACGACGACCCTGCGGGCCGTGCTCGGCCTTGCGCCGCGGCAGGGCTCGATCCTGCTCGGCGGCGAGTCGATCGACCGGGAGCAGACGCACCGGATCGTCGGCCGCGGCCTCGGCTACGTGCCCGAGGACCGCGACGTCTTCGCCGGGCTCACCGTCGAGGAGAACCTCCGCCTCGCGGTCCGCAACGGCGGCGCCCGCTACGAGCTCGTCCACGAGCTCTTCCCCGAGCTGCGCGAGCGGGCGGCCCAGCGCGCCGGCACGCTCTCCGGTGGGCAGCAGCAGATGGTCGCGATCGCGCGCGCCCTGCTGAACCCGAACCGGCTTCTCTTGATCGACGAGCCCACGAAGGGCCTCGCGCCCGCCCTCGTCTCCGACGTCGCGCACGTGCTCGAGCGGGTCGCCGAGACGGAGACGGCGCTGCTCGTCGAGCAGAACCTCGGCGTCGTCCGCCGGCTCGCCCACACGATCGTCGTCCTCGACCAGGGCCGCGTCGTCCACACCGGCGCGGCCGTCGACCTCGACGACGAGGCGCTCGTCCACCGGCTGCTCGGAGTGGGGCAGGCAGACGGGCGTGGGCTCGACGGAGCCCGCACAGCGGAGGGGCCGGCTTCGCCGGCGCCGGAGCGAGACGCGTGAGCACGTTCGTCCTCCTGACGATCACGGGGCTCGGGCTGGGCGCGATGTACTTCCTCGTCGCCTCGGGGCTCTCGCTCATCTACGGGCTGATGGGCGTCCTCAACTTCGCGCACGGCGCCTTCCTCACCGTCGGCGCGTACGCGACGTGGTTCACGGAGTCGAAGCTCGGCGGCATCTCGTCGGTCGGGCTTCGCTTCGCCGTCGCCTCGATCATCGGGCTCGCCGCCGGTGCGCTCTTCGCCGCGGTCGTCGAGCTCGTCCTGATCCGGCCCCTCTACCTCCGCCACATCGAGCAGGTGCTCGTCACCGTCGGGCTCTCACTCGCGACGATCGCGCTCGTCCAGGGCATCTGGGGCAGCGACGCGCGGATCTACGAGACGCCGGCCTGGTTCCACGGCACGACCGACCTCGCCGGCACGCACATCCCGAACGACCGCTGGCTCGACATCGGCGCCGCCGTGCTCGTGCTCGCCGGGCTGAAGGTGTTCCTCCGCTCCACGCGCTACGGGCTGATCATCCGCGCCGGGGTCGAGAACCGCGCGATGGTGACCGCGCTCGGGATCGACGTGCGGCGGGCGTTCACCCTCGTCTTCGCGATCGGCGGGGTCGCCGCCGCGCTCGCCGGGATCCTCTCCGGTGTCTACTTCACCTCGGTCGACCCGGCCCGCGGCACGAGCCTCCTGATCTTCGCGTTCATCGTCGTCGTGATCGGCGGTCTCGGCTCGCTCACGGGCTCGGCCGTCGCCTCCGTCGTCGTCGGCCTCTCGCAGCAGTACGTCAACTACTACTCGACCGGCCTCGGCGACCTCTCCGTCGTGCTCCTGCTCGCGCTCGTGCTGCTCGTCCGGCCTGCCACGCTCGCCGGGAGGACGGCGTGACGCGGCGCTCCCTCCGCTTCGCGACGCCGATCGCAGCGCTCGTGCTGCTCGCCTTTGTGCCGACGTTCGGCTTCGGTCTCGGCAGCCTCCTGCCGGGGCCGCTGTCGAGCCCGGGCACGCTGCAGCTGTTCGCCGTCTGCCTGATCTTCGCCGGCGTCGCGCTCTCGTACGACCTTCTCTTCGGCTTCACGGGGCTGCTCTCGTTCGGGCACGCGCTCTACTTCGCGGCCGGCGCGTACGTCTCCGACATCGCGGTCACCCGGTGGCACTGGAGCTTCGCCGCCGCCTGTCTCGTCACGGCCGCGGTCGGCCTCGTGTTGCCGCTCGTCGTCGGCGCGATCTCTCTCCGCACGTCGGGGATCGCGTTCGCGATGGTCACGCTCGCGTTCGCGCAGGCCGGCGCGATCCTCGTCCAGAAGAACCCGCGCAGCTGGACCGGCGGCGACGAGGGGCTCGGCTACGACTACACGCGCGTGCCGGCCGCGTTCGTCGGCGTTTTCAACACACGCAACCTCTACTGGCTCGCGCTCGGCTACGCGGCCTGCGTCGTCGCGATCGTCGCCTGGGCGGTGCGCTCCTCGCCGGGGCGCGTCTGGCAGGCGATCCGCGAGAACGAGCGCCGCATCGAGGTGCTCGGCCTGCGGACGCGGAGCTACAAGCTGCTCGCGTTCGTGCTCGGCTCGTTCCTCGCCACGGGCGGCGGCGTCGTCTACATGCTGACCGTGAACGGCGCCGACCCGAGCGTGACGACCCCGGATTTCACGCTGACGCTGCTCGTGATGGTCGTCCTCGGCGGCACCGGGACGCTGTGGGGGCCCGTGATCGGCGGCGCGCTCTACTGGTACGCGAACCAGCGCCTGATCGCCGTCGGCGGCTCGCACGCGATCCAGAGCCTGCCGGGCGTGCTGCGGACGCCGCTCTCGCAGCCGCTCTTCGTGCTCGGGACGCTGTTCATTCTCGCGGTGTTCTTCCTGCCGGGCGGGCTCGTCGGGCTCGGCACGCGTGGCCGCGCCGGACGGGCGGCCCGCGGCTCGACCGGCCCGAGCGTGGAGGAGGGGGCATGACCGACTCGTTTGCGCAGTCCGGCGAGATCCGGATTGCCTACGAGGAGCACGGCGAGGGCGAGCCGCTGCTCCTGATCCACGGGCTCGGCTACGGGCGCTGGGGCTGGGGGCCGGTCGTCGCGCCGCTCGCGGGGCGTCTCCGGGTCGTGCTGCTCGACAACCGCGGCATCGGCGCGAGCGACGCGCCGCCCGGCCCGTACTCGGTCGCCCAGATGGCCGAGGACGCCGCCGCCGTGCTCGACCGGGCCGGGATCGAGCGGGCGAACGTCGTCGGCACGAGCCTCGGCGGCATGGTCGCCCAGCAGCTCGTCGTGGCGCACCCGCACCGGGTCGACCGGCTCGTGCTCGCCTGCACGACGCCGGGGGGCGAGCGCGCGTTTCCGTTTCCGCGCGGCACGCTCCGCCTGCTCGAGCAGACGCAGCAGCTCGAGCCGCTCGTGGCGTTGCGGCGCTTCGTCGAGAACGCACTGGCGCCGGGCGCACCCGAGGCCCTGGTCGACGAGATCGCCGCGCTGCGGGTCGCGAATCTGCCCGACCCGGTGGGCTGGGCGGCGCAGGCCGCTGCGGCGGCGGCGTTCGACGGCTTCGACCGGCTCGGCGAGATCGCGGCGCCGACGCTCGTCCTGCACGGCACCGCCGACGAGGTCGTCGATCCGCGCAATGCGGGCCTGCTCGCGGAGCGGATCCCGGACGCGCGGGCGGAGCTCCTCGAGGGTGCAGGGCACCTGTTCTTCTGGGAGCAACCGCACGAGTTCGTCCGGTACGTGATGGAGTTCCTCGCATGAGCGGCGGCGACCACACGATCGGCCGGTGGATCCGCGACCGCGCGCGCACCACGCCGGACCGCGTCGCGATCGACTTCGAGGACCGGCTCGTCACCTGCCACGAGCTCGACGAGGCCTCCGACGGGTTCGCGGCGGCGTTCCGGGCGGCGGGGCTCCGCCGCGGCGACCGCGTCGCGACGCTCACCGGCAGCTCGCCCGAGCACGTCGCCGTCCTCCTCGCCTGCGCGAAGGCCGGACTCGTCCTGCTGCCGCTCTCGTGGCGGCTCTCGGCGGCGGAGCTCCGCTACCAGCTCGACGACGCCGAGCCCTCGCTTCTCCTCGTCGAAGAGGGCCGTGACGAGCTCGCCGAGGCGACCGGCCACCGCTTCACCCGTCTCGAAGAGCCACGTCCCGCGACCAGGTCACGGGACATGGCCGGTGAAGACGTGTCCGGCGAGGACGGGCTGCTGCTCGTCTACACGTCCGGCACGACCGGGAAGCCGAAGGGCGCGCTCCTCACGCACGCGAACTGCTTCTGGACGAACCTCGGCTTCGACCTGACCACGGGCGTCTCCCAGGACGACGTCGTCCTGCAGGTCCTGCCGCAGTTCCACGTCGGCGGCTGGAACGTCCAGGCGCTGCTCGCGTTCTGGAAGGGGGCGCTGCTCGTGCTCGAGCGCGAGTTCGAGCCGGCGCGGGCGCTGCGCCTGATCGAGGAGAAGCGCGTGACGACGATGATGGGCGTCCCGGCGACCTACCTGTTCATGGCGCAGGAGCCGGCCTTCGGCTCGACCGACCTCTCGAGCCTCCGGCGCGCGG
>DATFMW010000531.1:0-4453 GCA_035266765.1 Gaiellaceae bacterium
CGCGAGCGTAACGTGGAGGTTGTCGCGGCGGACGGCAGGGACGCCGTCGAGCCGCTCGGCCTGCCACGCCGCGACGGCGTCGAGCACCTGCTCGGGCGGGCGGAGGGCGAGAAAGAGCCTGAGTCGCGCATCGCCGCCCACGCTAGCCCGGAAGGTCATACGCCTTCGTCAGGACTCCGTGTCAGCAGCCGCCGGACGAGGTGGAGCGCGCCGACCGCGGAGCGCGCCCGGATCGTCGCGCGGTCGCCGGGGAACGAGAGCTCGCGGCCGAGGCCGCCGTCGGGGCTCTCCGCGTGGAGGTGCACGAGCCCGGCGGGCTTCTCCGCCGTGCCGCCGCCCGGCCCGGCGATGCCCGTCACCGCGACCGCGACGTCGGCGCCGAGGCGCTCCCGCGCGCCCCGCGCCATCGCCTCGGCCGCCTCGGCGGAGACCGCGCCGTGCGTCGCGAGCAGCTCCTCCGACACGCCGAGCTCGCGGGTCTTGACGTTGTTCGCATAGGCGACCACGCCGCCCACGAACACGTCGCTCGATCCGGCCACCGAGGTGAGCCGCGCCGCGACCATGCCACCGGTGCAGGACTCGGCTGTGGCAAGTGTGAGTCCTCTCGCCCGGCAGAGTGAGAGGACGAGCTCCTCGATCGAACGCTCGTCGCGCCCGTACAGCCAGCGCTCGAGCGGCGCCGTGAGCGCGGCCTCGAGCGCATCGGCCCGCTCCTCGGCGCCGGGCTCGACCATCAGGTCGACGTGGATCTCGAAGTCGCGGGCGCAGATCGTGGCCTCCACCCCGTCCCCGTCGCCGCCGGCGTCTGCGAGTGCCCGCGCGACGGCCGACTCGCTCGCTCCGAAGAGGCGCAACACGCGGCGCCCCGGCGGGCGGGTGCGCGCGAGCAGCCGCGCGAGCTCCTCCGTCTCGAGCGCTCGTGGCCACAGGCGCTGGAGCTCCGCCGGCGGGCCGGGCAGGACGACGACGACGCAGCCGCCCTCGGTGCGCAGCACGAGCCCGGGCGCCGTTCCGGCGAGCCCGAGCGAGCGCGATCCCTCCGGACGGGTCGCCTGCTTCGTCACACCCGGCGCGAAATCGGCGTACGGGCGCCGCAGCCGCTCGGCCACGGTGCGCGACACCGCCTCGATCTCCCGCTCGAGCTCCGGGTCGAGGACGAGCGGCACCCCGGCGGCCCGGGCGACGAGCTCGACGGTGCGGTCGTCGTGCGTCGGGCCGAGCCCGCCCGAGACGAGGCAGGCGTCGGCGCGCATCCCCTCCCGGAGCGCCAGCTCGAGCTCCGCGGGCGCATCGCCGACGATCGTGATGCGTGCGGGTTCGAGGCCGAGCCGGAGCGCCTCGCGCGCGTAGAACGGGCCGTTGCGATCGGTGCGGTCGCCGCGCACGAGCTCGCTGCCCGTGACGACGATCGCCGCCCGCGGCCGGGTCACCCGGTGACGCGGGTCGTCCGCGTCGGTGTGACGACGACGCGCAGGTTCCGGCGCGCCGGGAGCGAGACGGACTCGCCGCCGAGGCGGACCTGCAGGCCCGCCGGCGCGCGCACGTAGAGGAAGAAGCGCGTGCCCGTGAGGCGCTGGACACCGCCTGCGTGCACGGTCGCTTGGAGGAGCACTCGGCCGGCGGCCGAGCCACGCCGCACCTCCACGTAGCTTCCCTTCCCGACGCCGCGCAGCACGAGCTCGTGTGCGGCCGGCGCGACCGCCTGCGGTGTCCCCTGCGTGCGGACCACGGCCGGCGTCGAACCGGCGGTGTTGCTGCCGCCGAAACGCCACGCGACGAACACGAGCGCCGTCACCGCCGCGATCCCGAGCAGGGCGGCGACGACGATGCGCCGCTCGACGCCGCGGTCCTGGCGCCGCCGTTGCGGTCGCCGCGGCTGCGGCTCCTCGAAGGTGTCGAGGACGAAGCGCGACGCGTACTCGTCCACGTAGAGCTGTCCGTCGAGGCCGAGGAAGTCGGCGTAGGCGCGCAGGAAGCCCTTGATGTACGTCTCGCCGGGGAGAATCTCGAAGTCCTCCTCCTCCAGCGCCCGGATGTACTTCGCGCGCACCTTCGTCGCCAGCTCGACCTCGGTGAAGTCGAGCCCCTGGCGGACACGTACCTCGCGCAGGCTGTTGCCGATCTCGAACACGGGACGATTCTAGAGCCGGACCGCCCTAGCCTTCGAGCCGGACGAGCAACTCGTAGAAACCGACCGCGATCGAGGCGGAGAGGGCGACGCAGATGCCGAGGATCCCGAGCAGGCGGCCGTACCGGATGCGCCGGAATCCGCCCGCCCGTTCGAGGGTGCGCACGATCGTTCCACGGGCGCCCCGGGCGAGCAGCACTGCGGCGACGCCGAACACGGCTGCGACCGGGATCGCGAAGGCGGCGTCGAGGAGGCCAATCCGCTGCGAGCGCTGCGCGAGGTAGATCGCCGCCGGGATCGCCGCGAGCGCGACGAAGCCCGCGAGGACGGCGGCGGTGGCGCGGTGGTTGCGGCTGCGAGTGCGGCTCGCCATCGGCGGCCGAAGTGTACGGGAGCCCGGCGACGGGTTTTCGGCGACGGCTCGCACGCGGAGGGCACCCCGCGCTCGGTAGACTCCGTCGGGAGGTTATCGCCTGTGAGTACAAAACCCCTTTTCATCGACCATCGCGACCTCGTCGTGGTCGGCGGTGGCGTCGCCGGTCTGTACGCGGCACTCTGGGCCGCTCGCGACGCCGACGTGCTCCTCGTGGCGAAGGGATCGCTCCTCTCCTCCAACAGCTACGCCGCCCAGGGCGGGGTTGCCGCCGCCGTCGGCACCGACGACGATCCGGCTCTCCACGCCGAGGACACGCTCGCCGCCGGCCGCGGGCTCTGCCGCCCCTCCGCGGTCCAGACGCTCACCGAGGACGCGGCCGCCCGCATCGCCGACCTCGTCGAGCTCGGGGTCGCATTCGACGAGGGCCTCGCGCGCGAGGGAGGCCACGGGCGCCGCCGCGTCGTGCACGCCGGGGGCGCCGAGACGGGGCGGCGGATCGCCGAGGTGCTCGCGGAGCGCGTGCGCGCCCATCCGCGGATCGAGGTCGCCGAGGGTGAGCGCGCCGTCGGGCTGCGCCTCGAGGACGGGCGCTGCGTCGGTCTCGCCACGGACAGGCGGACGGTCGCCGCGCGCGCGACGCTGCTCGCGACCGGCGGCTACGCGGGCCTCTGGGCGCGGACGACGAACCCGCCCGGCGCGCTCGGCGAGGGACTCGTGCTGGCCTACCGGGCCGGCGCGGCGCTCGCCGACCTCGAGCTGATGCAGTTCCACCCCACCGCGCTCGTCGGCGACGGCTTCCTCCTCTCGGAGGCGCTCCGCGGCGACGGTGCGGTGCTGCTCGACGCGAGCGGCGAGCGCTTCACCGACGAGCTCGCGCCCCGCGACGTCGTCGCGCGCGCGATCGCGGCGCGGGAGCAGGCCGGACTCGACCTCCGCCAAATCGAGCGGACGCGGTACCCGACGCTGATGGCGACGCTCGAGCGCGCCGGCTACGACCCGGCCCTGGAGCTGATCCCCGTCGCGCCCGCCGCCCACTACTCGATCGGCGGCATCGCCACCGATCTCGACGGCCGCAGCAGCGTGCCGGGCCTCTACGCCGCGGGCGAGTGCGCGTGCACGGGCGTGCACGGCGCGAACCGCCTTGCGTCGAACTCGCTGCTCGAGTGCCTCGTCTTCGGGCGGCGGGCGGCGCTCGCGGCACTCGGCGAGCCCGACCCGCACGGCGGCAGCGTCGTCACTCCGGAGCCCGAGCTGCCCGCCGGGCCCGAGCTCGGTCGCGCGCTCTGGCAGGACGCGGGCCTGATCCGCAGCGCGGCGGGGCTCGGACGCCTGCTCGAGACACCCTCGCTCCTCGCCCGCCTCATCGCCGAGAGCGCGCTCCTGCGGATCGAGAGCCGCGGCGTCCACTTCCGCGAAGACTTTCCGATCGAGGACGAGGCGCTCGTCGGCCACTTCGTGCTCGCCCCCGGCACTCCACCGGAGCTGGAGCGATGGAGCTGAACGCCGAGGCCGTCGCGCGCGTGGCCGCGACCGCGCTCGCGGAGGACGTGGGCGACGGCGACGTCACGACGCTCGCGCTCGTCGGCGAGGACGTGCGCTGTACGGCGGAGCTGCTCCTCGAGGAGCCGGGCGTCGTCTGCGGTGTTCCGGTGGTCGCGGCGGTGTTCGCTGCACTCGACCCCGCTGTGCAGGTGACCGCCACGCTCGTCGAGGCGACGGCGGTCACCGGGACGCCGGCCGTCGTCGCCGAGCTCGAGGGGCCGGCCCGGGCGCTCCTCACCGGCGAGCGCTCCGCTCTCAACCTCTTCGGCCGCCTCTGCGGCATCGCCTCGCTCACGCGCCGCTATGCCGACCTCGTCGAGGGCACCGGCGCGACGATCCTCGACACGCGCAAAACAACCGCGGGGCTCCGCGCGCTGGAGAAGTACGCCGTCCGCTGCGGCGGCGGC
>DATFMW010000532.1:0-7636 GCA_035266765.1 Gaiellaceae bacterium
TCCACGGCGGCGCCGGCAGCGACATCTACGACATCGGCCTCTCCGGTCAGCCCGGCCCGACCGGCGCGAAGCTGACGACGATCGACGTCGCCGACGCGGCGCCCGCGAGCGACGGTGGCATCAACCAGCTCTACATCTACGGCACCGAGCAGCCGGACTACTTCCTCCTGCGCGCGAACCAGGAGGTCGTCCCGCCGACGGCGATGGTGGCCGCGTTCCGCGTCGCGAGCGACGGGACGCCGATCCTCGACGGGACGATGGAGCGGGTCAACTACGACGGCTCGATCAACGGCGGCCTGCAGATCTACGGCCGCGGCGGCAACGACACGTTCGTGCTCGACGACAACCTCGCCCCGACGACGATCTTCGGCGGCGCCGGCAACGACACGTTCCAGATCGGCCAGCTGTTCGCCTCGCCGCGCGACGGGTCGAACCCGAACAACGGTCTCGCCCCGGCCGACTACTTCCAGACGACCCCGACGACGCAGGGCTACCTCTCGAACGGCGTCTCGTACGCGACGACGATCTTCGGCGGCACCGGCAACGACTCGTTCACCGTCTACCACAACCTCGCCGAGCTCTTCCTCTACGGCCAGCAGGACAACGACACGTTCGTCGTGCGCGCCTTCGTGAAGGTGAATCCGAACGACCCGCAGGCGCCGTTCACGAACATCAACGGCGGCGCCGGCGCCGACTTCATCTCCTACACCGTCGACGCGCCGGTGCGGATCGACGGCGGCGACGGCCTCGACACGCTCGTCGTCCTCGGCACCGACTTCGGCGACACCTTCGTCGTCACCGACAAGGGCGTCTTCGGCGCCGGCCTCTACATCACCTACACCGGTGTCGAGAAGGTCGTCGTCGACGGCCAGCAGGGCAACGACACCTTCTACGTCCAGAGCACGAGCCCGAACGTGCTCCTCCAGCTCGTCGGCTCGAAGGGGAGCGACACGTTCAACATCGGCGGCGGCACGACGATGCCGATCACCGTCGTCTCGAACAGCCTCCAGGGTCACAGCGGGCTCGTCGCCCAGATGCTCTCGAGCGCCGACATCAACTACCGCAACCTGCCGGCGCAGTGGATCTCGACGAACGTCACCGGCAACGACGCGCCGGGCGTCGTCATCTCGCAGGTCTCGCCGCTGATCGTGTTCGAGAACCCGAACGCGCCGCAGGCGATGATCCAGAACCGCTACTCGGTCGTGCTCGCACAGGCTCCGAGCGAGGACGTGCGAGTCGTCGCCGCGCCGTCCCCGCTGAGCGAGCAGGTCGCGCTCGCCGGCGGCAAGAACATCCGGCTCAACGGCTCCGACACGGGGGTGACGCTCCTCTTCACGAGGGCGAACTGGTTCCTACCGCAGACCGTCACGGTGACCGCCCAGGTCGACAACGTCGCCGAGGGCACGCGCTACATCACCATCCAGCACACCGTCATCCAGGGCGCGAGCCCGAATGACGGCGGCGCCTACGACGGGATCCCCGTGGCGGGCGTCAAGGTCGAGGTCGTCGACGCGAACACCGCCACCGTCGTGACCACGCCGTTCAACCAGGCCACGAACTCGCCGGAGAACGGCCTCCTCGTCTCCGAAGCGGCCGCCACGCAGTCCTCCGGCACCCTCCCGCAGGTCGATCACTACGCGGTCGTGCTGAGCAAGGCGCCGACGGGCCCGGTGACCTACCAGGCCGTCTCCGACGGCTCGACGGAGCTCTCGCTCGACGGCACGACCTGGAGCCACACCGTCCAGCTCACCTTCGACGCGTCCACCTGGAACACGATGCGCGTCGTCTCCGTCCGCGCCGTCGACGACAACATCGCGCAGGGCCTCCACTTCTCCCGCATCACCCAGGGCATCGACGCGGCCGACGCGGCGAACCTCTACGGGCTCACCGCCGCCGACGTCGCCGCCGGCATCGCCGCCGCCGTCAACGGCGACTCGAGCGGCCGCTTCCACGCCGATGTCTCCGGCTCGACCGTGACGGTCAACGGCCCCGCCTTCACCGGCGCGATCACCGCCGGCGGCGACACGCTGTCGATCGACTCGGCCGCCTCGACGCCGGCGCTCACGGGCTCGACGACGTTCACGCTCTCGGGCACGCCGACGCCGGGCGAGGTCTGGAAGCTCACGCTGAACGGCGCCGACTTCGCCTACGGCGCCCAGCAGGGCGACGGGCTCGACACGATCGCGACGGCACTCGCCACCTCGGTCGGGAACGGCGGCTCGTTCACCGCGACGGCGACCGGGACGACGCTGACGGTCACGCCGGTCGGCTCGGCGCCGTACACGGCGGTGCTCACGACGTCGTCGACCTCGGCCCCGATTGCCGCAACGACGTCCACTCCGGCCACCTGCCCGGCGAGCGCACCGCAGACGTGCGAGTGGTCGTCGCTCGTCCTCCACGTCTCGATCCCGGGCCAGGTGCAGCCGCAGCAGGCCTGGGCGCTGTCGCTGAACACCGGCACGAGCGCCGCGAGCGCCGTCACGTACACCTACGTCGCCGGCCAGAACGGTGAGACGACGCTGCTCGCGCCGCTGACGGCGAAGGTCGCCGACAACAACGCGCCGGGCGTGCTCGTGCTCCAGCCGACCGGGTCGACGAACCTGATCGAGCCGTCGCAGTTCGTCGTCCTCGGCGACGGCTTCGTCTCGAGCTTCCTCTCGAGCTGCCCCGTCACCGGCTCGACCGCCGTCACGTGCTTCACCGGCGACTTCGGCACCTCGACGGTGAACGAGAGCGGCTTCCACGCGACGCTCGCCTCGGCCCAGAACCTCGAGCTCGCCTCGTGGGGCCTGAACGCCGACCCGAACATCGTGAACGCGACGACGATCCCGCACGTCACCGTCCAGGGCACCGGCGACGGGAACAGCGACTTCTACAAGTTCACCGTCACCCAGGCGATGATCGACGCGAGCAGCGGCGCGGTGCAGACGACGTTCGACATCGACCACGGCTACACCGCCGGCGACCCGATCGTCTGGCTGAGCAAGCTGCGCCTCTACAACCAGGCCGGCAACCTCGTCGCGCAGGGGCCGGGCTACTCGAACCCGTACACGCAGGGCGCCGGCGGCAGCACGACCTGGTTCGACGACTTCCTCCAGACGTCGCTCTCGACGCCCGGCACGTACACGGTCGAGGTCGGCAGCTGGCTCTATACGACGGGCCTGCCGTCCGGCGTCAACTACGACCTCCAGGTCTCCGTCCAGCAGCACCCGGTCGCCGGCTTCGTCTTCGCGCCCGCCCCCGTCCAGGAGAACGAGACCGGCAACAACACGACGCCGCAGAGCGTCGACAGCGCGTCGAACTGGTACACGTTCTTCAACTCGATCGTCGGCGACCAGGGCGGCACGACCGGCGGCTCGATCGACTCGAGCACGCCGTACGTCCAGATCGCAGGCTCGGGCGACGGCTCGTACGACCTCTACTCGTTCACCGTCACCCCGGGGATGATCAGCCCGCAGGCGGGCACGATCGACACGTCCGGCTCGACGGCGGCGCCCGGTCCGTTCTACACGAGCGTCGGCCTCACGCTGAACGGCACGGTCAGCGCCGGTGACGTGTGGCAGCTCGGGATCGGGACGCGCGATCTCTCCTACACCGCGGGCGCCGGCGACGGTCTCGTGCAGGTCGCGCAGGGGCTCGCGAGCCAGCTCGGCCCGGCGTTCACCGCGAACGTCTCGACGAACGCGAGCGGCCAGGTCGTCCTCACGATCGCGAACCCCGACGGCTTCTCGCTCAGCGGCCAGACCGTCAACGGCCTGATGCAGCTCGTCAGCTCCGCGGGCACCGTCACCCGGACGGCCACCTCGGTGCAGAGCGACGGCACGACGCCGATCGACTTCACGAACGCGGCGGTCACGCTGACCCTTCCGCCTACGAAGACGCTCGTGCCGGGCGACACGTGGACGATCACCGCCGACGGGTTCAGTGCGTCTCACATCGTCACGACCGCCGACACGCTCACGACGCTCGCGGGCAACCTCGCGAACCAGCTGGCCCAGCACTTCGGCGGCGGCTCCGCGACGGCATCCGGCGCGACGGTCACGCTCGCCAACCCGGCCGGCTTCCAGGTCGCCGTCTCCGTCCGGGGCGCCAACCCGACCGGCGCCGCGACGATCGCCGGCACGCCGCAGACAGGCGAGGCGACGTCCGTCGCCTGGTCGAGCGAGACGCTCAGCATCCCGACTGCCTCCGTCCTCGACGGCGAGACGTGGCATCTCACGCTCGGCGACGCCGGCACGGGCGCGAACCCGCTCGCCGTCCAGGCGACGGCGAGCGCGACCGGCGACGCAACCGGCCTCGCGAGCGCGCTCGCCACCGCGATCGACGGCAACGGCGGCTACAGCGCCACCGCGAGCAACGGCGACGTCACGATCACGCGCGGGACGCCGTTCAGCTCGACGGCGTTCACGATCGACCCGTCCGGCTCGATCGCCGTCGACCCGACCGTCCACGAGACGCGCACGGTCACGATCGCCTCGACGCTCGGCGAGACGGGCACCTGGACGGTCACGCTCGCCAACGGCTCCACGCAGCTCGTCTCCGCGAGCTACGAGTCGAACGCGGCCGATACTGCAGCCACGATCGCCGGCGAGCTCGCGTCGCAGCTCCAGGGCCCGCAGGCGCACAACAGCGTCTTCCGCGTCACCCGCACCGGAGCCGTCCTCACGATCACCCGCACCGACGCGGGCGCCGACTTCTCCGCCACCGTCGGCTTCGCGCCGCACGCCTCGGTCTCCGGCCAGACGACCGCGGCGCACGTCGTCACGATTCCGACGCCGACGAACGGCGACAGCTTCAGGCTCACCGTCGGCACGAGCGGCAGCAGCTGGACCACGGGCGCCGACGCCGGCGCGATCGCCTCCACGCTCGCCGGCTGGGCGAACGGCCTCACCGGCTACGCCGCCTCCTCGTCCGCCGCCGGCGCCGAGATCACGATCATCTCGCTCACCGGCGCCGCGAGCTTCGCCGTCACGCTCGAGCGGAAGCACACGGACACGAGCACGAACCCCGCTACGACGACCACCACCGACATCACGCCGGCCAACGACACGACCGAGAACGGCGCTGTCTTCGACTTCACCGGCCCCGTCGTCACCGGTGAGATCTGGTCCGCGGGCGGCAAGTCCTTCACCGCCGCGACGAACGTGCTCGGCGACGTGATCAGCGGTCTCGCCGGCTCGTTCGACGCGACGGTTGCCACCTACATCCGCGGCACGAAGCTCGCGCTCGCGAGCGCCTCCGCCTTCTCCACGGGCGCGGGCGTCACGGTCCTCGCCGACACCGCCGCGGGCGACGTCGTCGGCGCCGCGCAGGCGACCCGGATCGCCACGCTGTCGGCGCCCGTGAACACCGGCGACGACTGGACGCTGTCGGTCGCGGGCGACGCGACGCCCGCCACGGTCACCGTCGCGAGCTCGAGCGCGACGAGCGCCGACGCGGTCGCGAGCAGGCTCGCGGCGAGCTCCGCCTACCCGAGCGGGTACACGGTGACGAGCGACCACTCGACGATCTACGTCACGGCGACCGACCCGGCGACGACGACCTTCGCCCTCGCCGGGGCGATCGCACGCCACGCGACCGGCAACGGCTCGCTCGGCGGCACCCCGGTGATCGCCTGGCAGCAGACCGTCGCGCTCGCGCCGGCCGGCGATCCGCAGATCGCGCTCGGCGACCAGTGGTCGATCACGGTCGGCGGGACGACCTCGACCGTCCAGGTCTCCGGCGGCTCGGCGAGCGCCGGCTGGCAGTTCAACCTCGGCGCGAGCAACGTGACGCTCCCGGTCATCGCCAGCGCGACGACCGTGCTCGCAACCGCGCTCGCCGACGCGATCGGCACGCCGCAGGCGACGGTCTCGAACGGCACCCTCGTCGTCGCGAACCCCGACGGGACGCCGCTCTCGGTCGGCCAGGTCACCGAGCAGCGGCTCGGCGCCGCACTCACGCCGCCGTCGGCGAGCGGCAACTCGGCGACCGTCGTCAGCACGGGCGTCCACTACACGACCGCGGTCATCGACCTCGTCGGCACCGTCACGCCCGTCTGGCAGTCCGGCGAGACCTGGACGCTCACCGTCAACGGGCAGGCGTACACGTACACGGCGACCGGCGCCGCGCCGACCCATCCGCTCGAGTCGATCGCCGCCGGTCTCGCGGCCGCGTTCACCACGGCGAACGGCAGCTCGCCGCTGCACGTGACCGCGAGCGGCTCGACGCTCACGATCACCGACACGACGAGCGGCTCCCATCCGTTCACCGCCGCGATCGCGCGCGGCGGCAACGGCGTCAAGGCCGCGATCAACCTCGCGAATGCGAACACCGTCTCCGGCTCGGTGAGCGTCCCCGTCGTGCTCCCGGGCTACCAGTGGCTCGTCGCGGCCTACCCGTGGTTCGCGCCGTACTTCTCGATCGCCGACAGCCTCGGCTACACCGCGACGCCGGTCTTCCAGCTGCTCGACTCCAGCCAGAGCGTGCTCGCCTCGAGCATCCCGGGCAGCCCGTACCTCGACTACACGTTCACGACGGCCGGCACGTACACGGTCAGGGTCGGCGCGTACGTCCAGTGGAATGCGACGACGACGTACCTCCACGTCGCGAACACCTTCCATCCGCTGACCGAGACGACCGGCGTCACGAACGGGATCAGCTACACGCTCGACATCTCGGTCCAGCGCCACGCGACGAACCAGCAGGCAGTGACGCTCGACGGCAAGACGATCACGATCATCTCGGGCCCGGGCGCCGGCCAGACGGCGACGATCACCCACTACGACCCGCAGCACCAGACCTACACGCTCGACCGCAAGTGGGCGACGGCCCCCGGCCCCGGCAGCAAGTTCGAGATCTCGCAGAGCACCTCCTCGCTGCCCGGCTACCAGCCCGTGACCGACAGCTACCAGGTCGTGCTCACGAGCCAGCCCACCGCGACCGTCTACGTCGCCGTCTCGCCGCAGCCGACGCCGACCTACAACGCCGCGCAGGCGTTCGACCCGGCCGCGAACTACGGCCAGAACAACCAGGTGCAGGTGCGCGTGAAGACGCCGCGCGCGCTCTTCCTCCTCACCGGCACGCCCGCCGCCGGCGAGACGTGGACGATCCTCCTCAACGATCAGGCCTTCTCCTACCGCGTCACGGGCAGCGGTGACCTCTCCCTCGCGGCGATCGCGCAGAAGCTCGCGGGCGTCATCGACGACGCCGCCGCCGGCTACACGGCGACGATCGACCCGAACAACCCCGACCAGCTCGTCGTCGAGAGCGCGGCCGCGTTCTACTCCGGCTTCCGCGTCTCGCACGACCTCGCTGGCGGCGCGACCGTCACCCCGGCGCCGGCCGCCGGCGCAACGATCGCCTTCAGCGGCACCCCGGCCGACGGCGAGGTCTGGACGCTCACGCTCGACGGCACCCCCTACCGAACGACGGCGGCCGCCGGCGAGAGCCTCGCCGCGATCGTCGCGCAGATCGTCTCACGGCTTCCGGCGACGTACACGACGAACGTCGCCGGCACGGTGCTGACCGTCTCGCGCGACGCGACCGGGACCCCGCTCACCGCGAGCGTGAGCGTCGGGGCGCCGACCGTCGGGACGATCACGGCCTCGCTCGTCCTCACCGCCGGCTACGGGAGGCAGTTCAGCTTCAGCGGCCA
>DATFMW010000533.1:0-8335 GCA_035266765.1 Gaiellaceae bacterium
CGGCTCGTCGCCCTCGCCCGCGAGCCGCTCCGCGAGGGTGCGCGCGTGCCGGGCGGTGCGTCCGCCGGCGCCGCCGAGCGCCATGCTCGCGACCCAGAGCCCGAGCGAGGCCTGGATCCACGCCGGCGAGAAGCCGTAACCCTTGTGCTCGGCGAGCGCGATCCCGAACGCGAGCGTGAGGAGCGCCCCGGTGCCGACGAGAGCGACACCGAGCCGCGTCCGCCCGAGGAGCGCGGCGACCTCGCTCGGCCGCTCGCGCCGCAGCGCCGCCACCTGGAACACCGCCGCCACGGCCGCGCCCGCGAGGAAGCAGGCCGCGCCGAGCAGATGGAAGGACAACAGCACGTTGGTCAGAATCATGCGGCTCCTACGATACGGGCGTGGACGCGAGCGAGCGGCACCTCCGGCTTCTGACCGAGACGATCGCGGCCGTCAACTCGTCGCTCGACCTCGAGGAGGTGCTCCACCTCGTCGCGACGAAGGTCGCCGACGCACTCGAAGCGGACGCGTGCTTCGTCTACCTCTACGACGAGCGCAGCGACGAGCTCGTCCTGCGCGCGACGCACGGAACGCCGATCGACGAGATGAGCCGCCGCCCGCGCATGCGGCCGGGCGAGGGAATCACCGGCAGCGCGGCCGCCGAGCGGTCGCCGGTGATGATCCCGGCGAAGGCGCATCTCGACGCGCGTTTCAAGGCATTCCCGAATCTCGCCGAGTCCCAGTACGAGTCGATCCTCGCCGTCCCAGTGCTCGCCCGCGAGAAGCTCGCCGGCGCCTTGAACGTCCGCACGCTACTGCCGCGCTCATTCCGCGCCGACGAGATCGAGCTGCTCGAAGCGATCGCCGGCCAGGTCGCGCAGTCGATCGTCCACGCCCAGCTGTACGCACAGGCGCAGCGCCGCGTGGTCGAGCTCGAAGCGCTCGCGCGGATCTCCGAGGCCGTGTCCGAGTCGCTCTACCTCGAGGAGTCGCTCGAGGCGATCGTGAAGACGACGATGGACGCCGTCTCCGCGACGGGCGCCGCGCTCGTCCTCGAGGACGGGCGGATCGCCTGGCCGGAGGGCCGCCCCGGCAGCCACGCCGTGCGCACGCCGCTGCGCTGGAAGCGCCGCCAGATCGGCGAGCTCGTCGCCGACCGCGACTCGCCGTTCACCGACGACGAGCGGGCGCTCCTCGAGGCGATCGCCCACCACGCCGCGGTCGCGCTCGAGCACGGCCGCGCGGTGATGCGCGGGGTGCTCGCCCAGGAGATCCACCACCGCGTCAAGAACAACCTGCAGACGGTCGCGTCCCTGCTCCGCCTCCAGGCGCGGGCCGACACCGTCGACCCCCGCGAGGCGCTCGAGCACTCGGTCAACCGGATCCTCGCGATCGCGGCGGTGCACGAGGCGCTGACGGAGCAGCGCGAGGAGGACGTCGAGCTCTCCGAGCTGATCGACCGGCTGCGGTCGATGCTCGTCCAGGGGCTGAGCCACTCGGAGGGGGGCGGCGGGCGCATCGTCGAGGCGCACCTCGAGCCGGTGTCGCTCGCCGGCACCCGGGCGACCGCGCTCGCGCTCGTCTTCAGCGAGCTGCTCCAGAACGCGCTCGAGCACGGCGCCGGCACGGTCTCGATCGAGCTGTCTCGCCGGGCCGACGACGTCACGCTTGCGATCGCCGACGAGGGAGCCGGAGCCGGCGGCGCAGCACCGGGCACGGGCCTCTCGATCGTCCAGGCGCTCGTCGCGGACGAGCTCCGGGGAAGCTTCGACCTGCGCACGAACGGCGGCACCCGCGCCGAGGTCGTGTTCCCCGCGTGAGCCGCAGGCCCGAAGAGGCGTTCGTGCTCGTACGCCGGGGCGGCGAGTTCCTCGTCCTGCACCGGGCGCCACGCGGCGGCGCGTACTGGCACTCCGTCGCCGGCGCGCTCGAGGAGGGCGAGGACTACGCCGACGCGGCCGCGCGCGAGCTGCACGAGGAGACCGGCCTCGTCGCGGAGCCGGTCGAGATCGCCGGCGCGTACGCGTACTCCGTCGACGAGGATCCCTCCTATCGCGACCTCTTCCCGCCCGGCACGAAGGAGATCCGGGTGCGGACGTTCCTCGTCGACGCGCCCGCCGGCTGGGAGCCCGAGCTCGACCACGAGCACGACGAGTACCGCTGGTGCGCACCCCGCGAAGCGATCGAGCTCCTGCACTGGCCCGAGCCCCGGCTGATCCTGCGCACGTTCGCATGAGACCGCAACAGTTCCGAGCAGCGAGACTGTCGGCATGAGAATCCTGATTGCCGAAGACGAGACGATCATCCGGCTCGACCTGCGCGACCTGCTCGTGCGCGCCGGCTTCGAGGTGTGCGCCGAGGCGCGCGACGGCGAGGAGGCGGTCGCGCTCGCCCGCTCCGAGCAGCCAGACCTCGCGGTCATGGACGTGAAGATGCCGCGGCTCGACGGGATCGACGCGGCCCGCCAGATCCTCGAGGAGCGCCCGATCCCGATCGTGATGCTCACCGCGTACGGCCAGGACGAGCTCGTCGCGCGCGCGGTCGAGGCCGGCGTCTTCGGCTACCTCGTGAAGCCGTTCCGCGAGCAGGATCTCCTGCCGGCGATCCACGCCGCGCGCGCCCGGCACGAGGAGCTCCAGGCGCTGCGCGAGGAGGCGGAGTCGCTCGCGGAGGCGCTCGCGGCGCGCAAGGTGATCGAGCATGCGAAGGGCCTGCTGATGGAGAAGGAGAAGCTCTCGGAGGCGGACGCGTTCGCGCGGCTGCGCAAGGCGAGCCAGGTTTCGGGGAGGCCGCTGCGCGTGATCGCGGAGGCGGTGGTCGCGACGCTCGGGGCGGACGCGTGAGCGGCGCCGGCGCGGACGCGGACGCGGACGCGGAGCATCCGAACGCGGCGCTGACGCGGCGGGTCTTCGAGTCGTTCGGGAAGGACGCGAAGGCGATCTCGGCCGCGCTCTCCCGCGAGATCGTCTGGCGCGTCCCCGGCAACACCGTGATGAGCGGCGAGTACCGCGGGCGCCGCGAGGTGGTGGAGTTCCTGCGCCGCACCGGCCTGGAGACGGACGGCACCTACCGGAGCTCGCTCCACACGGTGTTCGCGAGCGACGACTGGGCGATCGCGATCTACCGGGCGGTCGGGCACCGCAACGGGATCGACCTCGACGTCGACCAGGCGTTCGTGATCCGCTGCGAGGACGGCCTCTGGAAAGACGTGACCGCGGTTCCGCTCGACTCGGCGTTCGAGCGCTTCTGGGCCGACAGCGCCGACAGCGCCGCCGGGACGTGATCGCGGCCGAGCCGTTCGACTCGCCCGACGTGCAGGCGCTCGTCGTCGCCCAGCAGGAGGAGTTGCGCGGGATCGACGGTCGCGGCGACATCGGCCCGGTGCGCGTGGGCGCGATGTTCGATCCGCCGGAGGGCATCTTCCTCGTGGCCCGGGACCGGAACGGACACGCCGTCGCGTGCGGCGGTGTGGCCCGGTTCGACGAGGCGCGCGGCGAGCTGAAGCGGATGTTCGTCCGGCCGGAGGCGCGCGGCCGCGGCCTCGGGCGGCTGCTGCTCGTGGCGCTCGAGACGGAGGCTGTGCGGCTCGGCTACGCAGGCCTCGTCCTCGAGACGGGCGAGCAGCAGGCCGCGGCGATCGGCCTGTACGTCTCCGCCGGCTACGAGCCGATCCCCTGCTACGGCCCGTACACCGGGCAGGCCATCAGCCGCTGCTACGAGAAGCGTCTCGCCGCGGCGGCGGGGGATCAGCACCCGAGCTAACGGTCGTGCAGGCGCGTTCGACGGCGCCGAGGAGCGAACGCAGCTCGAAGGGCTTGACGAGGAAGTCGACTGTGCCGGGGACCCGCGCCTCGACGAGCAGCGAGGCGTCGGGGTAGACCGAGGCCATCACGATGCAGGCCGCCGGGTCGTGGGCGAGGATCTCCGAGGCGGCGGAGTAGCCGTCACCGCCGGGCATGTTCACGTCGATGATCGCCACGTCGGGACGAAGCCGCCGGTACAGCTCCACGGTGTCCGCCCCCGTGCCTGCCTCGCCGACCGGCTCGTGGCCGCCGTGGACGAGCATCTCCGAGACCACCTTCCGCACGAAAGCGGCATCGTCGGCGACAAGTACGCGGGCCATCGCTCGCATCCTCGGCACCGGCCGCGTCGACCGTGAGGTAAACGATCGAAACCGGGGGGCCGACCACCCGGCCGGCGTTTCGTCAATCCCCAATGTGAGGGACAAACCCCTCGCCGCCTCTGCCGATGACGACGGGTGCGGGGTCGGACCGCTGGCACGGGAGCCGCAGCCCGGGACAGCGAGCGACGTTCACCCGCTCGAGAGAACCGCCCTCCTCGAACGGCCCGGCCCTCCTAGCCGGGCCGTTCCCCCTTCTGGCGCAGCGTTCGGGCGGGCGATCCTAGACCGCGTCCGTATCCGTGGGCTCGGCCTTCGCGATCGACGTGACCGGCACCTTGAGCGGTCCGCCGTCCCAGAAGTTGACGAGCGCGGTCGGGCGATCGCCGACGTACCAGCCAATCAGGGTGCCCACGGAGCCGGCGGCCATGCCCGCCGCGTGCTCGGTCAGCCGCACCAGATCGCCCGATGCGAGCGTCACCTGGCCTGCGCCTGCTCGAACAGCTGCTCCCAGCGCTCCAGAAGCGCGGTGAGCGCGTCGCGGCTGCGCTTGTGCGCGGCCAGGACATCGACGTTCGCCCAGTCGTCGGCGAGCTTCGCCTCGAGCCCGGCGACCTCCGCCTCGCGGGCGGCGATCTCCGACTCGATCCGCTCGAGCTCGGTGCGCCGCGACTTCGACTTCGCCGCGGGCTTCGACTTCGCCTTGACGACCTTCCCCGTCTTCTCCGTCTTCTCCGCCTTCTCCGCCGCCGCCCCGCGCGCCGCGCGCTCCTCGCGGCGGCGCAGCATCTCGGCCCAGCCGCCGTCGTAGGCGTGCAGCTCACCGTCCTCGATCGCGAGCGTCCGCTCCGCGATCCCGTCGAGAAGCGCCCGGTCGTGCGAGACGAGCAGCAGCGTGCCCGGGAAGGCGTCGAGCGCCGCTTCGAGCGCCTCGCGACTGTCCAGGTCGAGATGGTTCGTCGGCTCGTCGAGGACGAGGAAGTTCGCACCCGAGGCGACCGTGACCGCGAGCGCGAGCCGCCGCCGCTCGCCGCCCGAGAGCACCGCGACCGGCTTCTCGTGCTCGTCCCATCCGGAGAAGAGGAACTTCCCGAGCAGCGACTGCGCGTCCGGCCGCGAGAGACCCGTCATCGACTGCACGCACTGGAGCACCGATCCGCGCGTGTCGAGCTCCGCCTCCTGCTGGGAGAAGTACGCGGGCTCGACGCCGTGCCCCAGCCGGAGCTTCCCCGCCGCCGCGTCGCGCCGCCCGAGCAGCGTCTCGAGGAGCGTCGTCTTCCCGGAGCCGTTCGGCCCGACGAGCGCGACGTGCTCGCCCCGCTCGAGCGCGAACGACGCACCGCGCAGCAGCACGCGCTCGCCGATCCGAACCTCGAGCCCGTCCGCCTCGACCACCGTCCGGCCGCTGCGCGCCGGCTTCAGGAACTCGAACCCGAGCGAACGCTTCCGCCGCGAGAGCAGCTCGACCTCCCGGGCTGCCGCCGACCGCTCCTTCTTCAGCCGCTCGATCTGCGTCACCTTCGCCTGCGCCTGCTTCGCCTTGTCCTTCTTCGCCCGGAACCGCTCGACGAACCGCTCGAGCCGCTCGATGTCGCCGGCGACGCGGTCGACCCCCTTCTGGGCGTGCAGCATCCGCGCCGCCTTCTCGCGCCGCCAGGCGTGCCACGGGCCGGGGAAGAACGTGCCCTTGCCGGCGACGACCTCGAGCGTCGCCGTCGTCACCGCCTCGAGGAACCAGCGGTCGTGCGCGACGAGGATCACCGCCGCGTCGAGGGAGGAGAGCTCGCGCTCGAGCCACTCGAGGCTCGCCACGTCGAGGTGGTTCGTCGGCTCGTCCAGCAGCAGCAGATCGGGGTCGCCGCCGAGCGCACGCGCGAGCGACGCGCGCGTCAGCTCTCCCCCGGAGAACGTCCGCAGCGGCCGGTCGAGGTGCTCGTCGGCGAAGCCGAGCCCGCGCACCACGGACGTGGCGTGGTCACGCCAGCCGTAGCCGCCCGCGTGCTCGAGCCGCGCCTGCGCCGCCGCGTAGTGGTTCAGCGTCGCCTGGTCGTGCGCGCCGCCGGCCATCGCCTGCTCGAGCCGGGTGAGCTCCTGCTCGAGCGCGACGAGGTCGCGCGCACCGGAGAGGACGTACTCGCGCAGCGTCACGTCGCGCTCGATCGGCGGCCGCTGGTCGTGCAGCGCGACCCGCGTGCCCTTCTCGAACGCGAGCTCGCCGCCGTGGCGCTCGGTCTCGCCGGCGAGGACGCGCAGCAGCGTCGTCTTGCCGGCGCCGTTCGGCCCGGACAGCGCGACCCGGTCGCGCCGCTCGACGGAGAACGAGACCCCGTCGAAGAGCACCGAGCCGGAGAGCTCCTTGCGCAGATTCGATGCGATCACGACTGCCATGACCCGACAAGGGTAGATTCGACTCGTGGCGACGGCTCGCCCATGATCGAAATCCTCGCGCTCGACGTTGGTTCCTCGTCGGTACGCGCGCAGCGTTTCGACGCGCGCGGCGAGCCGGCCGGCGAGCTGCGGCAGGAGCGCTACGAGACGACCGACGCCGCCGAGGTGGCCGCACTCGTCCGTACCGTCCTCGGCGGCGACGAGCCGGACGGGACCTCGTGCTTCGGGCACAGCCTCGTCGCCGTCGACCGCCGCGGCCGGGCGCTGACGCCGATCCTCGGCTGGCGCGACACGCGTAGCGCCGGCGCGGCGGAGTGGTTGCGCGGCCGCCTCGACCCCGGCGAGGTGCACGCGCGCACGGGCGCCCACCTCCACCCCTCGTTCTGGCCGGCGAAGCTCGCCTGGCTCGCCCGGACCGAGCCCGAGATCTTCCGCGAAGCGTCCAACTTCGTCTCCTTCGCCGACTACCTCGGCGGCACGCCCGAGACGAGCCTCTCCATGGCCTCGTCCTCCGGCCTGCTCGACCTGGCCACCAACGACTGGGATGCCGAGCTCCTCACCGTGCTCGGACTCGACGCGAAGCGGCTGCCGCGGATCGTGGCCGACCGGCCCGTCTGGCTCGACGCCGCCTGCTCGAACCTCGGCGCCGGCTGCACGGGCAGACGCGCCGCGCTGATGGTCGGCACCTCCGGCGCGCTGCGGATCCTCCACGAGCCGGAGCGCCCCCGGCCGCGGCCGGGGCTCTTCCTCTACCGCCTGGACGAGCGCCGCGTCGTCGAGGGCGGCGCGCTCTCGGACGGCGGCAACCTCTACGCCTGGCTCGAGCGGACGCTCGCACCGGCGCAGGGCGGGCTTGCCGGCCGCGACCCGTCCGACCACGGTCTCACGTTCCTGCCGTTCCTCGGCGGCGAGCGCTCGACCGGCTGGAACCCCGAGGCGAAGGGCACGATCGCCGGGCTGACGTTCGCGACGACGCCGCTCGACCTGCGCCAGGCGGCGCTCGAAGGCGTCGCGTTCCGCTTCGCCGCGATCGCCGACCTGCTGCCCGAGGCCGAGGAGATCGTCGCCACCGGCGGCGGCCTCCTGCACGACCCCGCGTGGATCCAGATCATGGCCGACGCCCTCGCACGGCCGGTGCTCGTCTCGGGCGTCGAGGAGGCCTCGCTTCGTGGCGCGGCGGTCGCAGCCCTCGAGCGGGGCGGCCACCAACCGGCTCCCGCACCCGTCGGCGCGGCTCTCGGTCCCCGCGAGGACACGGCTGACGCTTATCGTTCGGCGCGGGAACAGCAGCAGCGACTCTACGAGGTGCTTCGTGGCGAACAGTGAGATCGAACGGCGCTCGGTCGACACCATCCGGACGCTCGCGATGGACGCGGTGCAGCAGGCGAACGCGGGGCATCCGGGCACCGCCATGGCGCTCGCGCCGCTCGCGTACCTCCTCTACACGGAGGTGATGCGTCACAACCCGGCGAACCCGCACTGGTCCGACCGCGACCGGTTCATCCTCTCGGCCGGCCACGCGTGCGTCCTCCAGTACGCGGCGCTCCATCTTTCGGGCTACGACCTCTCGCTCGCGGAGCTGAAGCGGTTCCGCCAGTGGGAGTCGCTGACTCCCGGTCATCCCGAGGTGCACCACACCGCCGGGATCGAGGCGACGACCGGGCCGCTCGGGCAGGGTTTCGCGAACGGGGTCGGTTTCGCGATCGCCGAGCGCTACCTCGCCGAGCGCTACAACCGGCCCTACGACGAGATCGTCGACCACCGCGTCTACGCGATCTGCTCGGACGGCGACCTGATGGAGGGCGTCACGGCCGAAGCGGCGTCGATCGCGGGCCAGCTCGGCCTCGG
>DATFMW010000534.1:0-4373 GCA_035266765.1 Gaiellaceae bacterium
CGCCGTAGAGGCGCTCGACCCCGCGCGTCTCGAAGTAGGCGATGCCGGGCGCGGCCGGCTCGACCGAGAAGCCGGCGTCCTCGAGCGAGCGGACGACCTCCTCCCAGGCCAGCTCGACCGCAGCGGGATCCGGGTCGACGAGCTCCAGGCGCGGGCAGGTGGCGAGCGCCTCTCCGAGCCGCATCCCGGGCCATACCCCGGCCGCCTCGGCGGCGGCGGTGACGGCCCCGACGAGCGGTTCCTCCCCGGCTACCGGCGCGAGCACCGCAGGGCGCAGCGCCGTGGACGGCGTCTTCCGCAACGCCGCCTTCAGCTCGAACCCGGGGATGGAGAGGCAGGCGATCACGGGAACATATGTTCTACACGAACACACGTTCCCGCGCAAGCGCTCCTCGCCCTTGCCGCGCGGATCGACGCCTGGGGCTGGGACTGGGCTTTGAAGCACCTCGCCGGCGCGAAGAGCTAATCGGCGGGAGCGATGAACGCAGCGGAGCGCGACAGCCGCCATCGGGGAACCTCCTGATGGGCGGCCGCCGGTCGGGCGGGATGCTGTTCGCGAGCTGCAGTCCGGCGCTGGAGGTGCGTGCATGTGGACGTCGTCTCGCGGGGTCGTGTCGACGGGTCCGGTGCTCCTGCTCGTGGCCGGGCTCCTGCTCTTGCCCGGCGTGAGCGAGACGCGCGGCGCGGACGTGCAGCCCGCGGCGGCTCGCAGCCAGGTCATGTACCGGCTGAGCGTCCGGTTCGTCGGCACCGAGACGGGAGTCGGGTGGCCGCTGCGCCGCTCGACGACCACCGTCGCCGAGAGCACGCGGCCGTTCGCCATCACGCGCACGACCTCCGCCGCCGGGCCGGTCTTCCGGTTCGAGTCGAAGCTCGCCGGCACGCTCGCCCACGTCGGCAGCGGCTACGAGATCGCGTACGAGCTTCCCGAGAACGACTGTTCCGAGGCCGCGACGCGCACGGTCGGCGGGCGCGTAGCCGTCGTCCCCCTCGTCGGCGCGCGCCAGAACCCGGCACCCCTGCACATCGAGATCAAGCCGAAGTCGCCCACGGCGACGCTCACCTGCGTCTACCGAGACGGCACCCGCAGCACCGATTCGGTCCACACGCTCCTCCCTCAGAACCCGCGCTGGAACGGGATGCTCGGCTTCGTGGAGACGACGCCGGTCAACCTGGCGACGCGGTACGGACGCGCGTTCACGGTCGAGTACCGGACGAGCCACCGGCGAGTCACGGCATGCGACTACTGCCAGACCCGCAAGCAGACGACCGTCGAGCGCCGCTACACGTGGACGCTCCGGTTCACGCCCGTCAAGCCTCCGCCCAAGCGGACGCGGTGGCAGGTCGACGTGCGCGGGCGCGACCTGTGGTCGTGGGGCTCGTCGGCCGCGGGGCCGGGCGGACGCGTCGCGGTCGACTGGCTGCACCGGACGGTGCTCGAGGTCGAGGGCGACAAGGTCCTGTCGGCGAAGGGCAAGGTGACCGTGCTCGGAACCAGCTCCGTCCCCATGCCCCCCGGCGTCTTCCGGATCACGCAGAAGACGAAGGGGCATCCCGGCTACACACTGAAGTGGGCGCGCAGGAACGGGCGCCGCGTCGAGCTCAACCTCACCCACGACCCCGGCGCGACCTACGAGCTCGACTTCACGCTCACGCTCACCGCCGACGCGCTCGCGCGCCTGCGCGCCGCCGGCATCCCCGACCCCGAGGTCAGGTACAAGGTGCTCGTCGACCGCGGCCCGATCGCGATTCACGAGTGGGGCTCCGTACCGAGCCGCCAGCGCCTCGTCTTCCTCCTCAAGCCGGGCGCGCAGCACCGCGAGCCCGATTCGTTCGCCGAGCACCTGCCGTGCCGCTCCGGCACCTCGGACAAGGATTGCTACCTCACCCGCGGCGGCGAAGAGGTGCGCGTCGAGCTGCTCGGCTGACCCGCCATCACCTGGCCTCGCACGCGCTGCGGAGGTTCCTCGTAACGTGCGCGGCGTGGGCTTCACGCCTCTCCACCGCGCCGGCTCCGGCTCGCCGCTCGTCTGCCTGCACGGGTTCACGGACACGTGGCGGACCTGGGAGCTCGTGCTGCCCACGCTCGAGCGGCGCCACGACGTGCTCGCGCCGACACTGCCCGGCCACGCGGGCGGGCCGCCGCTCCCGTCCGAAGCCGGCCAGCCTGCGGTCGTGGACGCGCTCGAGCGGATCGAGTGCCCCGTGCGGATCGCCTGGGGCACGGAGGACAAGATCCTGCCGTGGCGTCCGCCGCCGCCCGCTACCGCGACGAGCTCCTCCCCCACGCCGATTGGGTCGTGCTCGACGGCGTGGGTCATTGCCCCCAGCTCGACGTCCCGCTCGAGACCGCGGAGCTGATCCTCGGGCTCACGACCGGCTGACGGCGCGCCCGACCTGCGCGGGCGCGCTCGAGCTGCTCCGCGTCCGGACAACCGCTCCGTCCCCGACGCCGTTCCCGAGCAGGAAAGCGAAGCGGTGCGACGGGAACAGAGCTGAGCGAGCCGCCCGAAGGTGGCTCGCTCAGCGACAATCAAACAGTGCGGATCGACAAGTGGCTGTGGGCGGCTCGCTTCTTCAAGACGCGCGGCGCCGCGACCGAGGCCGTCCTCGGCGGCCACGTCCACGTTGGCGGCGTCCGCGTGAAGCCGGCGAAGGAGGTCCGGCCGGGCGACACGGTCGAGGTGAGCCGCGGCGGGCGCCGCTCCGTCGTCGTCGTCCGCGCGCTCGCCGAGCGCCGCGGCCCGGCCGAGGCGGCCGCAGAGCTGTACGAGGAGACGCCGGAGTCGATCGCCGAGCGCGAGCGGCACGCTGCCGAGCGCCGGCTCGCACGGCCGCTCGGCGCCGACCTGGGCGCGCGGCCGACGAAGCAGGACCGCCGACGGCTCGAGGCGCTCCGCCGCGGCGAGCGCCGGCGCGGCACCTGACCGTGTCGGAGCGAACCGATCACGTCGAACCGGCATGCCCTCCGGGTGACGGCGATCGCGCACCCGTCCGCGTGAAGTCGGTGCCGGTCCAGAGAAAGCGCCGAGCCGGTTGCGCCTTCGTCCACCTCGCCAACCAACCTGACCGGGCCGAAGCCCTATCCGATCGCTTGGCGGGGCTTCATCCTCCAGCGCCCCGTGCTCGGCAAGAGGGAACCTACGCAGCCGGGGTGGACCGTGCAAGAGGGCGGAAACGAAAGAGTTCGCTCTTTGCGGGAATTCCGGTGCGTCGAGGGCCGACGGTGCGTTTTCCCCCCTCCCCGGGAGACACGGGCCGCGCCCGATCGGAGATACTGCGGAGGTCGGGCACTGCCCGGGCCGTCCGAGCCGCACACTGGGACGACCGGGAGTTCGCCAGCCGCGAATGCCCGATCTTCCGCGCGGGGGCGGCCGCTGCGCTTCTTTCAGCGTCTGCCCCCGGCGCGGCCTCCCGCGAGCGCGGCGGCTGACCGTCGCGAGCTCGTGCGGCGTCTCCCAACGTTGCACCGGAAACCGGCGTCTCTCGACGCCGCACGAACCGGCCGCTCCGCGGCCGGGACGGCCTTCGGCTTTCGCATGCCCTCGACCCGCGCCGCCCGCTTTCCGTCAGCCGCCCCGCAGTGGCCCTCACCGTCAAAAGCAACAACCATCCGGCCGCGAAGCGGCCGCACGTGCGGCCTCCAACGATCCGCGTTTCCGGTCGAACGGTACGAGAGGCCGCACTAGAGGGTGACCTCGGCCGCGACGCCGACCATGCCGGCGAAGCGGGGCACGAGCCCGATCACGTTCTCCTGCGCGCACCACGCGATGTCGTTCTCGAGCCCGACCTGGCGGAGGTTGCGCGCGCTCTGGCTCGCGTCGAGCCCCTCGCGTGGGCCGTCGAAGCTCCGGGCGAGCCGGATCGCTGCGGCCGCGGAGTCGTGCAGGTCGCCGCCGAGGGCCCCTGCGATCCGTCCGGCGCAGTACGCGTCGTCGAGGGCGAGCTCGCCGAGCACGCCGGCGCAGAGGACGGCGACGTCCTCCCCGCTCTCGGCCGCCACGGCGGCGACTGCCTCGAGGTTCAGGAGCGAGCCGACGTAGACGCGCTCGAATCGTTGCGCCGCCGAGACGAGGAGCCGGGTGCCGTTCGTCGTCGTGAGGACGAGCGTGGGCGCGGCGGGATCCCCTGCGACCTCGCTCGGCGAGTTGCCGAAGTCGAAGCCGTCGATCCGCGTCAGGTCCCGTTCACCGGCGAGCTTCGCGGGGCCGTGCGACTCGGCGAGCGCCCGCGCGTCGTCGACCTCGGAGCAGCAGAGGACGCGCCGGTACCCGGCGGCGAGCGCCTGGGTCATCGTCGAGGTGGCGCGCAGGACGTCGACGACGATCCCGATCGGGGCAGGGGTCTGCTCTCCCGGCGTGAAGGCGACGTGG
>DATFMW010000535.1:0-5571 GCA_035266765.1 Gaiellaceae bacterium
GGCGGGCGGCGGCTCGATCGTGAACATCGGCTCGCTCTACGCGTCGATCTCGCCCGACCCCTCGTTCTACGACCACATTCCCGGCTTCGTGAAGCCTGCCGCGTACGGCGCGTCCAAGGCGGGGGTCGTGCAGCTGACGAAGTGGCTCGCCCGCCATCTCGCGCCCGTGCGCGTGAACACGCTCTCGCCGGGCGGCGTGCGCGGCGACCAGGACGACGAGTTTCTGCGCAAGTACTGCGCGCGCGTCCCGCTCGGCCGGATGGCCGAGCCGGACGACCTCACGGGGCCGCTGCTCTTCCTCGCCTCGGACGCCTCCCGGTACGTCACCGGGCACGAGCTGCGCGCCGACGGGGGTTTCACCGCGTGAGCGGCGGCGAGCTGCCCTTCGTGCCGAACGTGATCGCCGGCGAGGAGCTGCCGGCGGCGGGCGGCGAGACGTTCGTGAAGGTCGCCCCGGCGACCGGCGAGCCGCTCTCGAGCGTCGCCCGCTCGCGCGCCGCCGACGTCGACGCGGCCGTGAGCGCGGCTGCGGCGGCGCAGCCCGCCTGGGCCGGCCGGCCGGTCGTGGAGCGCGGCCGGATCCTGCGCCGCGTCGCGCAGCTGCTCGAGCGCGACCGCGAGCAGGTCGCCGCCGTCGTGGCGGCGGAGACGGGCAAGTCGCCGAAGGACTCGCGCGGCGAGACCGACGGCGCGATGGAGCTCGGCTACTTCATCGCCGGCGAGGGCCGCCGCTTCTACGGCAAGACGATCCCGAGCGCGACCCCGAACCGGCAGGCGATGACACTGCGGCAGCCGCTTGGCGTCGCCGGCCTGATCATCGCGGCGAACACGCCGATCGCGAACGTCGCCTGGAAGGTCTTTCCGGCTCTCCTGTGCGGCAACGCCGCGGTGCTGAAGGCGTCCGAGGACTCGCCCGAGACGGCGCTCGTCTTCGCGCGGCTCGCCGCCGAGGCGGGGCTGCCGCCGGGCGTCCTGAACGTCGTGAACGGCTTCGGCGAGGAGGCGGGGCAGCCGCTCGTCGAGGACGCGCGCGTCGCCGTCGTCTCGTTCACGGGCTCGACGGCGGTCGGCCGCCTGATCGCCCGCGTCGCGGGCGAGCGGCTCGCAAAGGTGTGTCTCGAGCTCGGCGGCAAGAACCCGCTCGTCGTCTGCGACGACGCCGACCTCGAGCGGGCCGCGGCGACCGCGGTGCTCTCGGCCTTCTCCAACGCCGGCCAGCGGTGCGCTGCCGGCTCGCGCCTGATCGTGTTCGACGCCGTGTACGAGCGCTTCCGCGACCTGCTCGTCGAGGGCGCGAACGCGCAGAAGGTCGGCTCCACCGACGACGACGACTTCGGGCCGGTGATCAACGAGCGCCAGCTCGAGAACATGCTCACCGCGGTCGAGCGGGCGAAGGCGGCGGGCGCCACGGTCCTCACCGGCGGCGAACGGTTGCCGCGGCCGGGCTTCTACGTGCCGCCGACGATCGTGGAAGGCGTCGGGCCCGACGACGAGCTCTCCTGCCGCGAGCTCTTCGGGCCGATCACGACACTGCACCGGGTCGGCGACTTCGAGGAGGCGCTCGAGCTCGCCAACGCGAGCCCGTACGGCCTCACCGCCGCCATCTGGACGAACAGCATCCACCGCGGCCACGCGTTCCTGCACCGCGTCGTCGCCGGCGGCGTCCAGGTGAACGGGCCGACGTACGGCTTCGAGCCGCACGTGCCGTTCGGCGGCCAGCGCGACTCCGGTACCGGCTGGCGCGAGCCCGGCACCGAGGCGCTCGACGTCTACTCGGACTGGAAGACGGTGTACGTCACGCACGACCCCGGAGCGGCCTGATGCCCTCCGCCGTGGCGCTCGTCCCGGCGCGCGCCGGCTCCCAGCGCGTCCCGGGCAAGAACGTGCTCCCGCTCGCGGGGCACCCGCTGATCGCGTATTCGATCGCCTCCGCTCGCGAGAGCGGGATCTTCACGAGCGTCGTCGTCTCGACCGACTCGGAGGAGATCGCCGAGGTCGCCCGCCGCTACGGCGCCGAGGTGCCCGGCCTGCGCCCGCCGGAGATCGCCACGGCGACCTCGCCCGACGTCGAGTGGGTGCTGCACGTGATGCGCGATCGCGACGAGGACGCGTTCGCGATCCTGCGCCCGACGAGCCCGTTCCGCACCGCCGCGACGATCCGGCGCGCCTGGGAGCAGCTGCTCGCGCTCGGCGACCGGGTCGACTCGATTCGGGCGGTCGAGCTCGTGAAGCAGCATCCCGGCAAGATGTGGGTCGTGGAGGGCGACACGATGCGGCCGCTGCTCGACCAGGGGCCGGGCGAGGTGCCGTTCCACTCGACACAGTACGCCGCGCTCCCGCCCGTGCACGTCCAGAACTCGAGCCTCGAGATCGCGTGGCGGCACGTGCTCGACGGGCCTCGGCCCTCGATCGCCGGCGAGCGACTGGCGCCCTTCCTCACCGAGGGGGCGGAGGGCTTCTCGATCGACTACCCCGACGACGTCGAGCGCGCCGAGCAGCTCGTCGGCCGCGGCGATGCCCAGCTACCGGAGATCCTGGAGGCCATCCGATGACACTGACCTACGCTCCGCCCGCGGAGCTCGAGCGGATCCGGCGGCTCGACGCCGACCCGGTCGAGCGTGCCGCGTGCTTCGCCGACGCCTGCCGGCTGAACGCGCTCTACATGATCGCGCGCGCCGGCTCCGGCCACCCGGGGACGACGTTCAGCTCGCTCGACATCGTCTCGTGGCTCCACCTGGAGGTGCTCGGCGACGGCGACCGCTACTTCTCCTCGAAAGGCCACGACGCCCCGGGCCTCTACGCGGTCCTCGCCGCACTCGGCCGACTCGACTTCGACCTGATTCACGGGCTGCGCAGGCTCGACGGCCTTCCCGGCCACCCGGACGTGGCGGCGACGCCCGCCGTGGTGACGAGCACCGGCTCGCTCGGGATGGGCATCTCGAAGGCGCGTGGCTTCGTGCTCGCCGACCGGGCGCTCGGGCGCAGCGGCAGCGTCTACGTCCTCACCGGCGACGGTGAGCTCCAGGAGGGCCAGTTCTGGGAGTCGCTCCAGCCGACGGCGAATCGCGGTCTGCACGAGATCACCGTGATCGTCGACCGCAACGAGGTGCAGTCGGACACGTGGGTGTCGGAGGTGAGCGACCTCGGCAACCTCACCGCGAAGGTCGCGACCTTCGGGTGGGCGGTCGCCGAGTGCGACGGCCACGACCTCGCTGCGCTCCGGGACACGCTGGCGGGGCTCGAGGGCGAGCGGCGGCCGAAGCTCGTCGTCGCGCACACGCGCAAGGGCGCCGGCGTCTCGTTCATGGAGCCGGCCGGCCACCTGCAGCGCAGCGACACGTCCCTCTACGCCTACCACTCGGGCGCACCGACGCTCGAGGAGTACGAGCAGGCGCTCGAGGAGATCCGGACGCGGCTCGACGCGCGCCTCGCGGCCGCGGGCGCCGCGCCGGTGGAGCTCGTCGAGGCGGAGCCGCCGGAGCACGTCTCGGCCGGGGCCAGCGTCCGTCAGCGGCTCGTGCCGACGTACGGCGAGGCGCTCGTCGAGGCGGCTGCGAAGGAGCCGCGTCTCGTCGCGCTCGACGCCGACCTCCGCTACGACTGCGGTCTCGTCGACTTCCGCCTCCGCTACCCGGAGCGCTTCTTCGAGTGCGGCATCGCCGAGCAGGACATGGTCTCGCAGGCCGGCGCGATGGCGCTTGCCGGTCTTCTGCCCGTCGTCCACTCCTTCGCCTGCTTCCTCTCCACGCGGCCGAACGAGCAGATCTACAACAACGCGACCGAGGGAACGAAGGTCATCTACGTCGGCTCGCTCGCCGGGCTCGTCCCGGGCGGGCCCGGCCACTCGCACCAGTCGGTGCGCGACATTTCCGCCCTAGGATCGGTGCCGGGGATGGCGCTGATCGAGCCGTCGTCGGAGAGCGAGGTGCGCGCCGCGGTCGACTGGGCGGTGCACCGGGCGCCGGGGTCGGTCTACCTGCGCCTCGTCAGCGTCCGCTGGGTACTCGGCTTCGACCCGCCCGAGGTGGGCGAGCTGGTGCCGGGGCAGGGCACGGTCGTGCGCACCGGCGAGGACGGGCTCTTTGTCGCCGCCGGCCCCGTGATGGTCGGCGGCGCCTGGCGCGCCGCGGAGCTGCTCGCCGAGGACGGCCTCGAGTTCGGCGTCGTCTCGCTGCCGTGGCTGCGCGACGTCGACGGCGCCTGGCTCGCGGAGGTCGCCGGCGGCGCGCCGATCGTCACGCTCGACAACCACTACGTCGCCGGCGGGCAGGGAGATGCCGTGCTCGCCGCGCTCGCGGCCGCGGCGCCGGAGGCGGCCGCGCACGTGACGAAGATCGGCGTCGACGAGGTGCCGAGAAGCGGCGAGAACAACGAGACGCTGCACGTGCACCGGCTCGACGGGGAGGGAATCGCCGCGCGCGTCCGCGCGCTCGCGGGCCAGCGGACGCGATGACGCTTCTGGCCCGCCGTATCGTCCGGCTCGCACGGACGGGCTCGCCGGCCGCGGTCGTGCGTGCCACGCACCGCGAGCTGGAGCTGCGCCGGGCCGAGGCCGAGCTCGAGCGGGGTCTCCGCGGCGACGGGCCGGTCGTCGTCGGGCCGTTCACCGGCGAGGTCGGATACGAGCTGCTCTACTGGCGCCCGTTCGTGCTGCGGCTGCTGCGCACCTACCGGGTCGACCCGGCGCGCGTGACGGTCGTCGGCCGGGGCGGCTCCGGCGCGTGGCTCGGCGAGGTCGCCGCGCACACTGCGGACGTGTTCGACCTCGTGCCGCCCGAGACCGTGCGTGACGCCTCGACCGCCCGGCGCTACGGCTCGCCGAAGCAGCTCGAGCGGGACGCCCTCGACGCCGAGATCGTGCGTCGGGTCGCCCCGGAGGGCGCCGCGGTCGTCCATCCGCGGTTCATGTACTGGCGTCTCCGCTTCCTCTGGGAAGGTCTCCGCGACCCCGCGGAGGCGGCGGCGCTCGGGGACTACGACGAGCTGCCGCGGCTGCCGCTCGAGCCCGCTCTCGAGGAGCGCCTGCCGGAGAGCTTCGTCGCCGTGAAGGCGTACTTCAACGAGTGCGTGCCCGACGAGCCGGAGGGCCGGAGGGCGCTCGCCGCGGTCGTCGCCGCCGTCGCGGAGACGGCTCCCGTCGTCCTGCTCGCGACCCCCGTCGCCGCCGACACGCACGGCGATCTCGCCGAGGCGGCCGGGACGGTCGCGGTCGGGGACGCGCTCGAGCCGGCGCGGAACCTCGTGCAGCAGGCGGAGATCGTCGCCCGGGCGCGCGCGCTCGTCTCGACCTACGGCGGCTTCTCGTACGTCGGCCCGTTCCTCGGCGTGCCGACCGTGGCGCTGTCTGCCCGGGTCGAGGACAACCCGAACCATGCGCGCGTCCTGCGCGCCGTCCGGCCGGGCGCGCGCTTCGCCCGTGTTTCGCCCGACCCGGACGCCGTCCTCCGGAGCCTCGCCGCGTGATCGTCGCGACCGCCGAGCTCGAGGGGCTGCGCGGCCGGGTCGCGATGGTGGACGGCGGCTTCGATCCGCTGCATCCGGGCCACGTCGACTACTTCCGGGAGGCGGCGG
>DATFMW010000536.1:0-3632 GCA_035266765.1 Gaiellaceae bacterium
CCCTCGCCGAGATCGGGCAGCTTGAACTCGTACGCCACGCGCGATTCCTACCCGATCGCCCCGTCGCGGAGCACCGCGTGAACACCCTTCGCGACGTTCACGATTTGGGTGACGTGGAGGTCGACCGCGACGCTCGCGAGCGCGAGCGCGTCACGCCGCCCGGCGCCGAGCTCGCGCTCCATCAGGTCGAGCATCGTCTCGAGCGCGAGCTCGGCCGCCCGGTCGAGATCCTCGTCGAACCCGAACGCGATCCAGGCGCCGTCCACGCGCGCGACGGGCATCCGGAGCTCCGGCCCGTCGCGCAGGTCGACCGTCAGCCGAGCCCGGTCGAGCGGGCACTCGATCGCCGTGCCGGAGACCTCGCCGTCGCCCTGGGCGCCGTGACCGTCACCGGCCGAGAGCAGCGCACCGTCGACGGGAACCGGCAGATAGAGCGTCGAGCCCGGGACGAGGAGCTTGCAGTCGATGTTGCCGCCCCAGCGCCGCGGCGGCCGGGTCGAGTGCGTCCCCGGCTCGGGCGGCGGCATGCCGATCACGCCGAGGAAGGGCGCCGCCGGGACCCGTCTGCCGTCCCGGTCGGTCCACGTGTCCCCGGCGAGCGTCCAGTCGAGCACCGGGTCGGGGCCGACGTAGGTCACGCCCCACGGCCGCGGCGTGACCTCGTCGATCCGCACGACGAGGATCTGCCCGGCGCGGGCTCCCCGCACCTCGACCGGCCCGGAGAGCGCGTGGCCGGGGCCGGGGTCGTCCGTGAACGGGTGACCGCGGTCCCAGTGCCAGCGCGCGTGGAGCGACCGGAACGCGACCGAGTCGCCCGGGGCGACCGTGAGCACGGGCTCGAGCTCGCGCGAGAAGTGCCCGTGCAGGGTCCGTCGCTCGAGGGGCAGCTCGTGCAGCACTAGAACGCGAGCAGCTTCCGCGCGGCGTCGGCGACCCGGGCGATCGAGGGCATGTACGCATCCTCGATCCGCCAGTACGGATACGGGACGTCGAAGCCGGTGACGCGCAGGACGGGCCCGCGCAGGTCGAGGATCGCCTTCTCGGCGAGGATCGCCGCGAGCTCGGCGCCGAAGCCGGCCGTGCGCGGCGCCTCCTGCACGATCACGGCGCGGCCCGTCTTGCCGACCGAGGCCAGGAGCGCGTCCTCGTCGAGCGGCTTCAGCGTGCGCACGTCGAGCACCTCGACCGACGCCTCGCCAACGAGGACCTCGGCCGCGCGCTCGCAGAGCGGCACCATCGCGCCGTAGGCGACGAGCGTCACGTCGCCGCCCTCGCGCGCGAGCCGCGCCTTCCCGAGCGGAACGACGTGCTCGCCGTCCGGCACCTCGACGCGCTCGCTGCGGTAGATCAGCTTCGGCTCGAGCACGACGACCGGGTCGGGGTCGCGGATCGCCGCGGCGAGCAGGCCTTTCGCATCGGCCGGCGTGGACGGGATCGCGACCTTCACACCCGGCGTGTGGACGTAGTACGTCTCGGGCGAGTCGTCGTGCAACTCGGGCGCGCGGACGCCGCCGCCGTAGGGCATCCGCACCGTGATCGGGAACTCCATCTGCCCGCCGGTGCGCCACCGGTAGCGGCCGACGTGCGTGATCAGCTGGTCGAGGCAGGGATACGAGAAGGCGTCGTACTGCATCTCGCAGACGGGCCGCCACCCGGCCATGCAGAGGCCGACGGCAGAGCCGAGGATCCCGGCCTCGGCAAGCGGCGTGTCGACGCAGCGGTTCTCGCCGAAGCGCTCGCGCAGCCCCGCAGTGGCGCGGAAGACGCCGCCGGCGCGGCCGACGTCCTCGCCCATCACCATCACCGACTCGTCCCGCGCCAGCTCCACGTGAAACGCGTCGTTGATCGCCTCCACCATGTAGCGGCTAGCCAAGGCTGCCTCCGAGGATCCGCCGCAGCTCCGCAAGCTCGGTCGCGAACGAGGCCGGCGGGTTCGCGTACGCGTGCTCGAAGAGGAGCGAGACGTCCGGCTCGGGCTCGGCCTCGGCCGCGGCGATCGCGAGCTTCATCGTGTCGAGCGCCTCCGCCTTGACCGCCGCCTCGAGGTCGTCGTGGAGGATCCCGCGCTGCCGCAGGTAGCGCTCGTAGCGGCCGAGGCACTCGTGCTGCTTCTCCCGCTCGACCCGTTCGAGGTCGATGTAGACGCGCGGGTCGTCGGCGGTCGCATGCGGGGCCGCGCGGTAGCTGACCGCCTCGATCAGCGTCGGGCCGCCGCCCGCGCGCCCGCGCTCGACGGCCTCGCGCGTCGCCTCGTACACCGCGAGCACGTCGCCGCCGTCCACGCGCACGCCCGGAATCCCGTAGCCGGCGGCCTTGGCGGCGAGCGTCTCCGCCCGCGTCTGCGCGCTCACCGGCGTCGAGATCGCCCACTGGTTGTTGTTGCAGAAGAGGACGAGCGGCGCGCCCATCACAGCCGCGAGGTTCACGCCCTCGTGGAAGGCGCCCTCGCTCGTGGCGCCGTCGCCGAAGTAGACGATCGCGACCGCGTCCTCGCCGCGCAGCTTCTTGCCCCAGGCCAGCCCGGCGGCGTGGGGAACGTGCGTGGCGATCGGGATGCAGATCGAGGCGACGTTGTAGTCCGCCGGGTTCCACCAGCCGGCCGGATGGCCGCGCCACCACTGCAGGATCGTGGCGGCAGGGATACCGCGCAGGAGTCCGATCGCCGACTCGCGGTAGCTGGGGAAGATCCAGTCCTCGTCGGCGAGCGCGTGCGCCGAGCCGGCCTGCATCGCCTCGTGGTTCCAGAAGATCGCGTACGTGCCGATCCGGCCCTGGCGGTGGTAGACGAGCGAGCGCTCGTCGTAGGTGCGCAGCAGGACGAGCGAGCGGTAGAGGTCGAGCAGCTCCTGCTCGCCGAGACCGTCGACCTCGCGGTCCTCGTCGATGACGCGACGGAGCTCTGGATCGCCGTGGGCGACGGGGGCCGGGGCCATCGAACCGAAGCCTAGTCGGTTGTCCGGTTTGCGGGTTCGGGTAGACATGCTGTCGGTGGTGCCCCGTCGCGCGCTCATCGCGGTGGCGGCCCTCGCCGGGGCCGTCGGAATCGTCGTCGGCGTGCTCGCGGCGACCGGCGTCTGGCCGTCGCGGACGCCCGCGCTGCGTTCCTCGGCGCTGGGCACGACGGTCGTGGTCCGGACGGCGGCGGACTCGGTCGCCTACCTCGAGGTCGGCCGCACCGGCGCGTACGGCGTCTTCGCCGCACCGAGCGGGCCGGCCCGGACGCACACGTTCCGGCTCGACTGGCTCGAGCCCGGACGCCGCTACCACGTCCGCGCGGTGACCGTCACGAACGGGGTCACACGCCTCGGCCCCGACGAGGTCGTCGCGGCCCCGCCCGCGCGCGGCCCGCGTGAGCTCCGCCTCGAGAGCGGCCATTTCCTGCTCGACGGACGGCCGTGGATCCCGCGCTTCACGTGGGGCTCGTGCGCGTCGAGCTACGCCGAGCAGGCGGCGCTCGGCATCGACGCGTTCATGTCCTCCGGCTGCGGCGACTCGCCCGCCCGCCAGGCCACCGCGGCGACGAAGGCGGGCGCGGTCGTGATCCCGGCACTCGACCAGGCCGACCGCTCGCTGCCGACCACGGTCGCAACGTACCTCCGCGACGAGGCCGACCTGAACGGGGTGTCGGCCCG
>DATFMW010000537.1:0-3009 GCA_035266765.1 Gaiellaceae bacterium
TCGCCGCCGGGACGCTGCTGCGGCCGGCGAGGCTCGTGAGCACGGGTGCGGCGAGCAGCCCGGCCGGCTCGACGAGCCCTGCCGAAGCGTCGGCTGCGACGGCGCCGCCGCCGGCGACGAGGAGCGGCCGCCCCGCCCCGGCGAGCGCCTGCGTGGCCGCCTGCTCGTGCCGGACGAGGACGTGCCGGATCTCGGGCGTCGCGTAGAGCGCGTCGTAGACGCTCAGCACGTGCCCGCCGGGGAGCCCGAAGACGAACCGGACACCCTCGGCCTGCAGCACGTCGACGACCGCGCGACCGACGTTGACCGTCTCCACCGATGCAACCCTACGGGGCCGTGGCGCGAGAGGAACCCGCGCGGGCCGCGCGTTCGTGACGACCGCGACATACCATGAGGCTGTGCGGTACCGGCGCGAGATCGAGGTCGAGGGCGATCCGGCGAGTGTCTTCTCCTACGTCGCCGACTTCGCGAACAGCGCGGAGTGGGACCCGGGGATCGCCGAGGCGCGGTCGCTCTCGCCCGGGGCGCCGGCGGTCGGCAGCCGTTTCGAGGTGACGGCGGTCTTTCGCGGCAGGCGTCAGCGCTTCGAGTACGTCGTCACGGAGTACGAGGAGGGGAGGCGAGTCGTGCTGCGCGGCGAGGGCGAGAAGGCGCTCTCGGACGATGCGATCACCGTCGACGCCGCCGGCGGGCGCACCCGGGTCGCCTACGAGGCCGACCTGCGCCTCAAGGGCGCGCGTCGCGTCGTCGAGCCGTTCCTCCGCTCGACGTTCGCGCGCATGGGCGACGACGCGCTGGACGGGCTCGCCGCGACGCTCGCCGCGCGCCGGAGCGGCCCCGCGTCGTGAGCGAGGTCTTCCGCCTCTCGACCGGCGCCGAGCTGCGCGTGACGGGCGAGACGGACGGTGACGCGGTCGTCTGCGTGAACGGTGGACAGGTGGGTGCAGCGGAGGGAACGTGGAGCGCGTCGCTCGAGTGGCTCGTGCGCCGCCTCGCGCCGCGGTTTCCGGCGCTCTCGTTCGCCGAGGTCCGGTATCGCGTGAAGTCGTGGAAGCGTCTCGAGCTCTGCGTCGAGGACGCCCGGGCCGCCGTGCGGGAGGTCGGTGCCGGCCGGACGCTGCTCCTCGGATTCTCGATGGGGGGCGCCGTCGCGATCACGGCCGCCGACGAGCCGTCGGTCGAGCGGGTTCTCGGGCTCGCACCCTGGATCCCCGATCGCCTCGCGCTCGAGCCGCTGGGCGGACGGCGGCTCGACGTCCTCCACGGCTCGCTGGACCGCTGGCTGCCGGGCATCCCGGGAGTCTCGCCGGCCCTCTCGCGGCGCGGCTTCGAGCGGGCCCGCGCGCTCGGGATCGAAGGAACCTATGAGCTGATCGCCGGCGCCCTGCACGGGATCGCCGTTCGGGCGCACGCGGGTCGTCCGCTGCCGCTACCGCGCGCCCAGGCGTGGGCACGGCACGTCGAGGCTCAGCTGGCGACCTTCTGAAGCCGGCGCCGCTCGAGCTGGCGCGCGTCGGGCACCTTGACGTTCCAGACGAGCCCGAGTCGCTCGAGGCCGCGGATCACCCACCACGAGACGTCGATCTGGAACCGGTCGAGGCCGTGCCGGGCGGACGCCGGGAACGCGTGGTGGTTGTTGTGCCAGCCCTCGCCGAAGACGAGCAGCGCCACGAGCCGGTTGTTGCGCGCCTCGTCGCGGGAGCGGTAGTCCTGGCGCCCGAACATGTGGCAGATCGAGTTCACGCTGAAGGTCGCGTGCTGGTAGGCGAAGATGCGGACGAGGCCTCCCCAGACGAGACCCTCGACGCCCGCCGCCGTCGTGCCGCCGACCGCGTAGCCGATCGCGAACGGGAGCCCGAGCGTCAGCGCGACCCAGAGCAGATAGGAGCGGTCGATCAGCCGCACGAGCCGGTCGTCGTAGAGATCCTTGCCGTACTCGCGCCCCTGCTCCATGCCGAGGTGCGAGAAGAGCCAGCCGACGTGCGCGTGGACGAAGCCGCGGACGGCGCCGAGCATGCCGTCCCCGTGACCGACGTGCGGCGAGTGCGGATCGCCCGGCCGGTCGGAGAGCGCGTGGTGCTTACGGTGGTCGGTGACCCACTGCGTGATCGGGCCCTGCATCGTCATGCAGCCCAGGATCCCGAGCGCCGCCTTCACGGGCGCGCGCGCTTCGAACCCGCGATGCGTGAAGTAGCGATGGAAGCCGATCGTCGTCCCGAACGCGCAGACGACGTAGAGGCCTGCGAGAAGCGCGAGGTCGACCCAGTGGAACGCGACGCCCCAGAGGAGGCCCATCGCCGAGAGGACGCCGAGCGGCGGCACGACGACGGCCACGAGCGTCACGACCTGGCTGATCCGGCTCGTCCCCGGACGAACCGTCTGGACGCGGATGGTCGAATTCGTCCAATTTTCGTCTATCATCTGTACAAGTATGCCGGACTCGATGGCGATCGTCGGCAGCGGCGTCTCCGGGCTTGGTGCAGCCTACGTCCTCGCAGGGACGCACGACGTGCACCTCTTCGAGCGAGACGGCAGACCGGGAGGTCATGCCAACACCGCCGTCCACGACGGCCTCGCACTCGACACGGGCTTCCTCGTCCACAACACGCGGAACTACCCGCTCCTCTGCCGCCTGTTCGACGAGCTCGGGATCGCGACGCACGAATCCGACATGTCCTTCTCCGTGAGCTGCCGGCACTGCGGCCTCGAGTACTCGGGCAGGCGGCCCTTCGCCCGTGCGCGCAACGCCTCCAGCCCGGGCTTCCTCGCGCTCGTGTGGGAGATCGGACGCTGGCTGCGCACCGCCCGCGCCTCGCTGGAACGGGGGGACTACGAGGACTGCTCGCTGGAGGAGTACCTCGACCGGAACCGCTACTCGCAGCGGTTCCGCCGCCACTTCCTCGTCCCGCTCACCTCTGCGCTCTGGTCGACGGCGCCGGGACGCGCCCTCGAGTTCCCGGCCGCCCATGCGATCCGGTTCTTCGACAACCACGGCATGCTCGGCTTCGG
>DATFMW010000538.1:0-2483 GCA_035266765.1 Gaiellaceae bacterium
TCCTCGCGGAGCTCCAGATCGGCGCCGAGGCCGGCCTCGCGGACGCGCAACTCCTCCTCCGTCTGCTCGAGCGCACGCGTGCGCTCGGCCACGAGTGTCTCCTTCTCCTGCGCCACGGACTCGCGCGCCTGCACCCGCGCCTCGCGCTGCTCGAGCTCGGCCAGGAGCGCGAAGGCATCCTGCGAGGCCCGCCCGTGGCCGGCGCGCTCCCGCTCCAGCAGCTCGCCCTGCTCGCGCACGCGCTTCTCCCGGGCCACGAGGGAGGCCTCGCCGTTCTCGAGCATGCGCTCGCGCGCGGTGTTGCGCTTCTCGAGCGCTTCGTCGCGGGCTGCGACGGCTTCTGCCCGCTCCTGGAGCCGCATCCGCTCGCGGTCCTGCTCCGCCGCCGCCGCCTGCAGGGCGAGCTCGCGCTCGCCGACGGTGCGCTCGCGCCGCAGCGCAGCGGCGTCGAGCTCGCGCACGTTCTGCTCGCGGGCCGCAATCCTCGCCTCGGCCTCCTGGCGGCGGCTGTCGAGCGCACTGCGCTCCCGCTTCAGCTCGCGCTCGCGCTCGGCGATGCCGGCGAGCTGCTGGGCGAGGTGCGCCGAGGCCTGTGCCCGCTCCTGGTGCGCCGACTCGAGCTCGAGCGCCCGGGCGTCGACGTGATTCGCGAGCTCGGCGAGCCGTGCCTCTTCCGCGACGAGCTCCGCGCGCATGGCGGCCACGGCGGCACGTTCGCTGTCGACCTGGTCGACCTGGATGCGCATCACGACCTGGCTCTCCTCGAGCTCGGCCTGCGCCGCCTCGAGGCGCCCGATCCGCTGCCCGAACTCCGCCTCCCGCAGCGCGAGGTCGCGGCCGGACGCAAGCTCGCGCTCGTAGGCCTCGACCTGATGCTGGAGGGCGTCCCGCAGCTGCTGCTCGCGCTCGAGCGCCGCCTCGAGCTCGGTCCGCAGCTCGCGCAGCTCCGGCGTTCCCTCCTCCTCCTCCGGGACGCTCTCGTACAGCTGCTCGACCACGGCGAGGGCGTCCTCCGAGTCGGTGAGCTCGGCCGGATCCGGCTCGGGCGCCGGCTCGGGCGCCTGCTTGCGCTCGAGCTGGGCCCGCAGCCCGCTCCCGAACCCCGTTTCGGTCTCGACCGTCATCGCAGGTACTGGGCGAGGTTGAGGAACGCCGGCCCGAGGATGACGAGGAACATCGCCGGGAAGATGAAGATCACGGTCGGGAAGAGCATCTTGATCGGGGCCTTCATGGCCCGCTCCTCGGCGGCCGCCTGGCGGCGCAGGCGCGAGTCGGCCGCCTGCACGCGCAGGATCCGCCCGAGCGAGATGCCGAGCTGGTCGGCCTGGATCACCGAGCGGACGAACGCCGCCACCTCGGGCGACGGCACCCGCTCGGCCATCTTCCGGAGGGCGTCGTGACGTGTCTCGCCGATCCGCATCTCTCCGAGCGTCAGGGCGAACTCGTCGACGAGAGCCCCCTGCATGTGCTCGGTGAGCTTCGTGATCGCACCGTCGAGCCCGAGACCGGCTTCGACCGAGACTGCGAGGAGGTCGAGCGCGTCGGGGAGCTCGCCCCGGATGCGTTCGCGTCTCGACCGCACGCCGAGGATCAGGACCGCGTCCGGCAGCAGGAAGCCGGTGGCCGCGAGCAGCGGCGCGAGGAGCATGCCGGCGAGCGGGATCGTCGCGAAGCCGAGCCCGGCCCCGGTCGCGGCGGCGGCGATGGCGAGAGCGCCCTTCACGGCGAGGAACTGCATGGTCGAGATGCGCGGAGCGAAGCCCGCGGCAAGCAGGCGCGCCCCGATCGTCGCGAGGGACGTCTTCGGGTTCAGCCGCAGCGCCATCGCGGCCAGCCGCTTCACCGCAGGCTCGAGGACGCGCTGGCGGAAGCGCGCCCGCTCGGTGTGCGGCGCTACGAGACGGGTGTGCCCGTACCGGGCCGCCTGCTTCACAGCGGCACTGCGGCGTCGCTGCGGGTACGTGGCCGCCTCGCCGAGCAGGAAGACGGCGAAACCGAGGATGAGGGCGGAGAGCAGCAGCATGGTCACCCCTTGAACGAGACGATCTTCTTGAGGACGACGGCCCCGACCGCGAGCATTCCGAGCCCGGTCAGGATCAGCTCGTGGCCCGTGGTCGACTTCCAGAGCGGCGCCATGTAGGACGGGTTCATCACCGTGATCGCGAGCGCGAGGAAGAAGGGCAGCCCCGCGAGCACGTACGCCGACATCCTCCCCATCGCGGTGAGGCCGCGGATCTTGCGCACGAACTGCTGCCGCTGGCGGACGACCTCGGCGACGACGTCGAAGAGGCCCGCGAGCGAGCCGCCGATCTGCCGCTGGATGGTGACCGCGGTGAGCACGAACGTCAGATCCTTCGAGCCGATCCGCTCGGCCATCTCCGCGAGCGCCTCGTCCATCGGCCGCCCGAGCCGGGTCTCGGCGAGCACCCGCTTGAACTCGTGCGCCGCCGGCTCTGCGCCCTCGTCCACGACTGCCTGGATGG
>DATFMW010000539.1:0-3018 GCA_035266765.1 Gaiellaceae bacterium
CCGCTGCGCAAGACGCTCGTCGAGCTCTGGCAGGCGAACGCCGGCGGCCGCTACAAGCACGAGGTAGACCAGCATCCTGCCGCGCTCGACCCGAACTTCTCCGGCGCCGGCCGCTGCCTCACCGACGACGACGGCCGGTACATGTTCACGACGATCAAGCCGGGCTCGTACCCGTGGCGCAACCACCCGAACGCCTGGCGCCCGAACCACATCCACTTCTCGCTCTTCGGCCACGAGTTCGAGCAGCGCCTCGTGACGCAGATGTACTTCCCGAACGATCCGCTCTTCCCGTACGACCCGATCTTCAACTCGGTGCGCGACCCGCGGTCGCGCGAGCTGCTCGTCGCCCGCTTCGACATGGAGACGAGCGTGCCGGAGTGGTCGCTCGCCTACGAGTGGGACATCGTCCTCGGCCGCGGTGGCCGCGACACGACCCCGATGGAGGAGCAATGAGCCTCACGAAGACCCCGTCGCAGACGGTCGGCCCCTACTACTCGATCGGCCTCACGCGGGAGGAACAGAACGTGCTCGACCCGGACGGGATCGAGCTGAGCGGGATGGTGTTCGACGGCGAGGGCAACCCGATTCCCGACGGGATGGTCGAGGTGTGGGATGCGACCGGCAAGCGCTGGGGCCGCTGCGGCACCAAGGAGCGGGCGGGCGGCTTCGGCTTCCGCGTCCCGCGGGACGTCGACTGCCTCGAGGTGCTCGTCTTCGCGCGCGGAATGCTCCGGCACGAGCGGACGCGCGTGTACCTCCGCGAGATCTCCGACGAGGTGCTCGACGGGCTCGAGCCCGCGCAGCGGGAAACGCTGGTGGCCTCAGCGGACGGCGACGGATTCCGCTTCGATATCCGCATGCAGGGCGACGGAGCAACGATCTTCTTCGAGCATTGACCTCGTTCGCGGGGATCTTCCTGCCGGCCGCGTTGCGCGAGGCGGTCGCGGACGAGGCCTGGCTCGAGGCGATGCTCGAGGCCGAGCGGGCGCTCGCCGCGGCCGAGGCTGCGGCGGGCGTGATCCCGGCGGAGGCGGCGACCGCGATCGCCGCGGGTTGCGATCCGAGCCTCTACGACGTGGAGGAGCTCGCCGAGCAGGGGCGGGCGGTCGGCAACCCGGCGGAGCCGCTCGTGCGCGCGCTGCGCGAGCAGGTCGGCGAGGAGGCCGCGAGCTTCGTCCATCGCGGCGCGACGAGCCAGGACGTCGTCGACACGGCGGCGATGCTCGTCGCGCACACCGCGGCTGGGCTCGTCCTCGACGACCTCGACGCCGTGGCGCGGGCGTGCGCGTTCCTCGCGGAGGTGCACCGCGACACCGCGATGGCCGGGCGCACGCTGCTCCAGCAGGCGGTGCCGACGACGTTCGGGCTGAAGGCGGCGGTCTGGCTCGACGGGATCCTCGATGCGCAGCAGGGGCTCGCGCGCATCCGCGACGACCGGCTCGCCGTGCAGCTCGGCGGGGCGGCCGGGACGCTGTCCGTGCTCGGCGACGCCGGTCCCGAGGTGCTCCGCCTCTACGCCGCCGAACTGGGGCTCGCAGAGCCGGATGTGCCGTGGCATGCGAATCGCTCCCGCATCGGGGAGCTTGCGGCGGCGCTTCAGCTTGCGGCCGGCGCGGCGGCGAAGATCGCCCTCGACATCGTCCTGCTCGCCCAGTCGGAGGTCGGCGAGGTGGCCGAGGCCGAGGGCGGCGGCTCCTCGACGATGCCGCACAAGCGGAACCCGGCCCGGTCGGCGATCGCGATCGCGTGCGCCCGGCAGGCCTCCGGCCACGCGTCGGTGCTGCTCGGCGGGCTCGCCCAGGAGCACGAGCGCGGCGCCGGCGGCTGGCAGGCGGAGTGGGGCGCGCTCTCCGGCCTGCTCGGCTGCGCCGGAGGTGCGGTTGCGGCCGTGCAGGAGGCACTCGACGGGCTCGAGGTCGACTTCGCGCGCATGGAGCAGAACCTGGAGGCCTCGGGCGGCCTCGTTCTCGCCGAGCGGCTCTCGGGCCAGCTCGCCCGGCGGCTCGGTGCGGAGGAGGCGCACGCGCTGCTCGCCGACGCGGCCGTCGAGGCGGCGGGCGCGGGCGACTCGCTGCGCGAGATCCTCGCCGCCCGCGCAGACCTCGGCTTCTCGGAGGCCGAGCTCGACGAGCTGCTCGATCCGGAGACGTATCTCGGCGCGGCGGGCGTCTTCGTCGACCGCGTGCTCGAGCGCTGGCGCGGGCCCGACGAGGACGACGAGGAGGATTGGGAGGACGGCGAGGACGGGGAGGACGGGGAGGACGAGGCGTGATCCCCGCGTACGACCTCCGCGGCCCGGACGGCGCTCCCGTCCTCGTGCTCCCGAGCTCGCTCGGCACCACCCGCGAGCTCTGGGAGCCGCAGCTCGACGCCTTCACGCGCGAGTTCCGCGTCCTCCGCTACGAGCACCGCGGCCACGGCGCCTCCCCGGTCACGCCCGGCCCGTACTCGATGGAGGAGCTTGCCCGCGACGCGCTCGACCTCCTCGACGAGCTCCGCCTCGAGCGTGTCTCCTGGTGCGGGCTCTCGCTCGGAGGCATGGTCGGCATGTGGCTCGGCGCGAACGCGCCGGAGCGCTTCGACGCGCTCGTCCTCGCCTGCACCGCCGCCCGCGTCGGCGCCCCCGACGCGTACCGCGCCCGGGCTGCGCTCGTCCGCGAGCAGGGGATCGATCCGGTCGCCGACGCGGTCGTCGGCCGCTGGTTCACCGCGGAGACGATGCGCGAGCGGCCCGAGCTGCCGGCGCGCTACCGCGCGATGGTCGCCGCGCAGCCGGTGGAGGGCTACGCCGGGTGCTGCGACGCGCTCGCGGGCTGGGACTTCGAGAACGAGCTCGGCAGCGTGTCCGTGCCGACCCTCGTGCTCGCCGGCAGCGAGGACGAGGCGACGCCGGCCGGCGACACCGACCTTCTCGCCGAGCGGATCCCGGGGGCGCGGCTCGTCACGCTCGGCGGCGCCGCGCACCTCGCCAACCTCGAGCGCCCGGCCGAGTTCGCGGCCGCCGCGCTCGCCCACCTC
>DATFMW010000540.1:0-2079 GCA_035266765.1 Gaiellaceae bacterium
CGATCGTGCTCGCTGCGGGGCGCGGCTGCATCGGTGCACGGTGCTCTGGCATCGCGGAAAAACCGCAAATCGCTTACGGGTGAAGGCTGATGCCGACCTAGTAGCGTGCGGAGCAAGCTGCCGGTACAGGCGGAACCCGGCGAGTCGCACGAATGAGTGCGTTCCCGAGGCTCCACCGCATATCCGGGCTTCTCGAAGCTCCGGCGCATCCACCACCACACGGCACCTGCTTCGGCGGGTGCCGTTGGTTTTCCGGGGAAGTCTGCGACTTCCCCGGAAGGAGCCGGCGCGGAGTGGCGTGGGGTTGATGGGGCTGCGGCGAGAGCACGGTCTCACCTCCGCCGTCGGAGCGCGCGCACCCAAGGGTGGGTGTGCAAGGAATCGCTGTGTCGACGCGGCCGGTCGTGCCTGCGGCACGACCGGCCGCTGGTTCGGCCGCAGGCGCGTTAGGACGAGGCGAACGAGCGGGTGCGCCCGGCCTTGGCCGCGCTCCGGCCGCGCCGGGGCAGGGAGACCGTCCAATCGCTCTTGGTGGACCAGCCGCCCGTCCGCGAAGGGGCGACCGCGCTCGCCCCGCAGCGCGACCCCGCTCCCGCCACGCGCGCCTAGCCCGTTGGGGAACCATGGTTCCCCAACGGGATTACCAGCTTTTGGCGCGCCGGCGGGGGGGCTGGCGGGCGACGCGGACGCGGGCGTCCACGGCCGTCGTCCGGTCGGGGAGCGCGAGCACGGGGTTCAGGTCGAGCTCGGCCACCTCCGGCAGCTCCTCGGCGAGCCGGGAGAGGCGCAGCATCAGGTCGACGAGGGCGTCGGCGTCGGCTGGCGGGGAGCCGCGGAAGCCGGCGACGAGCCGGCCCGCCTTGCCCGCGTAGACGAGCTCGCGCGCGTCGATGTCGGTGAGCGGTGCCAGCCGGAACTGCGCCGTGCCGATCAGTTCGGCGAGCACACCGCCGGGGCCGAACGCGACGAGCGGCCCGAAGACCGGATCCTGGACGGCGCCGGCAAGAAGCTCCGCGCCGCCGCGCACCATCGGCTGGACGAGCAACGGCGCGCCGATCCGCTCCGCGGCCGCGCGCACCTCCTCCTCGTCGGCGAGGTCGAGCGCGACCCCGCCCGACTCCGTCTTGTGCGCTCCCGCGGCGGCGCTCTTCACGACCGCCGGAAAGCCCAGCTCCCGTGCGGCGGCGACGGCGTCCTCGACCGAGTCGACGACGCGCTCCGGCACGAGCGGCAGACCGTACGCCTCGAGCAGCCGCCGCGCCGCCGCCGGCTCGAGCCAGGTGTCGTCGGTTCCCTGGAGCGCCTCCGCGACGACCGCCTCGGCCGTCTCCCGGTCGAGCTCGAGCTCCGGCAGCGTGCCGGCGGGCCGCCGCAGCCAGTCGCCCCGGTCGGCCGCGCGCCCGAGCGCGCGCGCCGCGGCTTCGGGATAGCCGAAGGACGGCACCTGCGCGTGCCTGCGCAGCGACGCGGGTGCACCCCGAGCGCTGAGGAACGCGCAGAGGACGGGCTTCTCGCCCGCGGCGGCGGCGGCCGCGCTGATCGCGGCGCCGACCTCCTCCTCGTTCACGCCCACCGTCGGCACGAACAGCGTGATCACGGCGTCGATACCCGGGTCGGCGAGGACGAGCGGCAGGACGTCGGCGAAGCTCTTCGCGTTCGCCGAGCCGAGCATGTCGATCGGGTTCGCCGTCGATCCCTCGCTCGGCATCACCTCGGCGAGCGCGGCCTGCGTGTCGTCGCTCGGCGTCGGCAGCTCGAGCCCGGCCGCCTCGCACGCGTCCGCGGCGAGGATGCCGAGGCCGCCGGCGTTCGTGAGCAGGGCGACGCGGCGCCCGTGCGGCACCGGCTGGGCCGAGAGGAGCGTCGCGACGTCGACGAGCTCCTCGAGGGTGCGCGTGCGGATCACGCCGGCGTGGCGGAAGAGCGCGTCGACGGCGGCCTCGGAGCCGGCGAGCGCTGCAGTGTGGGAGCTCGCCGCCTTGCTGCCCGCGCGCGTCGTGCCGCCCTTCATGGCGAGGATCGGCTTGCGCCGGGCGAGGCGGCGGGCGATCCGCGCGAACGTGCGCGGGTTGCCGAACG
>DATFMW010000541.1:0-7486 GCA_035266765.1 Gaiellaceae bacterium
GGTTCGGGATGGGACCTTGGAGACGCCCGTCCCCGCAGGACCGGTCTCCGGGGGCCGAGGCCACGGGAGCTCGTGCCAGGCGACGCGGCCGTCGACCACCACCAGCTCCCCCACGCCCCAGCCGTCGGCCTCGTAGGCCACATGCGTCACGGTCACGGTCCCCAATCCTAGAATCGCGGTATGAGCACCCATGGCATCTTCCGCGTCCCCGAGCCGTACAACGAGCCCGTCCGCTCGTACGAGCCCGGCAGCGCCGAGCGCACAGAGCTGCGCCGGCGGCTCGACGAGCTCTCCGCGCAGCAACTCGACATCCCGCTCGTGATCGGCGGCGAGGAGGTGCGCACGGGCAACACGTTCGACGCCGTGATGCCGCACCGCCGCGCCCACGTCCTCGCGACGGTCCACAAGGGCGGCGCCGCCGAGGTCGACCGCGCCGTGAAGGCTGCCGCCGACGCCTGGGCGGACTGGGCGCGGACGCCGTGGGAAGACCGCGCCGCGATCTTCCTCCGTGCCGCCGACCTGCTCGCCGGCCCGTGGCGCTCGACCCTGAACGCCGCGACGATGCTCGGCCAGTCGAAGACCGCCCATCAGGCGGAGATCGACGCGGCGTGCGAGCTGATCGACTTCTGGCGCTTCAACGTCGAGTACATGACGCGGATCTACCGGGAGCAGCCGATCTCGTCGCCGGGTGTCTGGAACCGGATGGAGTACCGGCCGCTCGAGGGCTTCGTCTTCGCGGTCACGCCGTTCAACTTCACCGCGATCGCCGGCAACCTGCCGAGCTCGGCGGCCCTGATGGGCAACACCGTGGTCTGGAAGCCGGCGTCGACCGCCGCGTACAGCGCGCACTTCCTGCTGAAGATCTACGAGGCGGCAGGGCTACCGCCGGGCGTGATCAACCTCGTCCACGGCTCAGGCTCCCAGGTCGGCGATCCTGCGCTCGCGAGCCCCGACCTCGCCGGCATCCACTTCACCGGCTCGACGCCGGTCTTCCAGGGCATGTGGAAGACGGTCGGCGAGAACATCGCGCGCTACCGGGGCTATCCGCGGATCGTCGGCGAGACGGGCGGCAAGGACTTCATCGTCGCGCACTCCTCCGCCGACGTGGAGGCGCTCGCGACGGCGATCGTGCGCGGGTCGTTCGAGTACCAGGGCCAGAAGTGCTCGGCCGCGTCGCGCGTGTTCGCGCCCTCGAACCTCTGGCCGGAGCTGCGCGAGCGGCTCGTCGAGGAGGTGCGCGGCCTGAAGATGGGCGACGTCGGCGACTTCACGAACTTCGTCGGCGCGGTGATCGACGGCGGCTCGTTCGCGACGCAGAAGGCGGCGATCGACGAGGCGAACGCCTCGGGTGGCACGGCGAGCGTGCTCGTCGGCGGCGGCACCGACGATTCGGAGGGCTGGTTCGTCGAGCCGACGGTGATCGAGACCTCCGATCCAGGCTTCCGGACGATGCGCGAGGAGCTCTTCGGGCCCGTCGTGACCGCGTTCGTCTACGACGAGAACCGCTACGACGAAACGCTCGACCTCGTCGACCGCGGCGCGCCGTACGGGCTCACCGGCGCGGTCTTCGCACGCGATCTCGCTGCCGTCCAGACCGCACGCGAGACGCTCCGCTACGCCGCAGGCAACTTCTACGTCAACGACAAGCCGACGGGCGCCGTCGTGGGCCAGCAGCCGTTCGGAGGCGCACGCGCCTCGGGCACGAACGACAAGGCCGGCTCGATGTGGAACCTGATCCGCTGGGTCAGTCCCCGCGCGATCAAGGACACGTTCGTGCCGCCGACGGACTACCGCTACCCGTTCCTCGCGCCGGAGCTCGACGCGGACGGCTAGAACAGCCCGGACGGCTCGTCGTCGTCCGGGGCGTCACCGTACACGGCGACGAGCTGCTCGAAGGCGGCCCAGCGGGCGGCGAACGCTTCGACGTCGTGGATCGTCTCGACGAAGAGGCTCTCGTACCAGGCGTGGTCCCGGAGGTCGTCGGCGATCAGGTGGAGCGTCATGCTCCGACCCTATGGGACAAACGTTAGCGCAGCGTCAGAGGTGTGTAAGAACTCCGTCGCCGCTCCAGGAGCAGGATCGCGCCCGCCGCCGCGAGCGCGGGGACGGCGAGCACGACTCCGGCCGCCCGGACGCCGAAGATGCTGGCGAGCGTACCGTCCAGGAGGCTTGCGGCCGGGCGCAGCCCGAGGAACGCGACGCTCCAGAGCGCCATGATCCGGCCGCGCTGGTGCGGCGCGACACCGAGCTGGAGCCGGCTCGTCGCCGACGTGTTCGAGGCGAGGTATCCGAACCCGGCGACCGCGAGAAAGCCGAAGCCGAGGGAGAGCCACGGCGTCACGGCGAAGGCGATCATCCCGCCGGCGAGCAGCGCGAGCGTGGCGAGCATCCGCCGCCGCGATCCGGCCACGCGCCCCACGATCAGGAACGCGCCCGCGACGGCACCCGCCCCGAACGCGCCGATGATGTAGCCGGCGTCCGTGTCCGGCCGCCCGAACGTGTGCGCGAACGCCGGCGCCTCCGTGTTCACCGGGTCGGCTGCGAACCCGACTGCCGCCACGATCAGGAGAAACGCGAGCAACTCGGGCTGTGCGCGCACGAGCTTCAGGCTCTCCCGCAGCCGCGTCTCCGCCCGAGAGGCGCGCTGCCGCCCGGCGGGCTGGACGAGCAGCAGCCCCACGATCAGCAGGAGGTACGAGGCGGAGTTGATCGCGAACGACGCGGGCACGCCGAGCGTCCTGACCGAGACGGCGGCGAGCGCCGGGCCGACCGCGCGCGCGAGGTTGAACGTCATCGAGTTCAACGCCACCGCCGAGCCGAGCTCCGAGTCCGGCACGAGGTCGCCGATCATCGCCTGCGCGGTCGGGTTCTGGAAAGCGCTCATGACGCCGAGGCCGAGCGCGAACACGAGCACGACCCAGACCCGCGCGAGCCCCGACCACGCGAGCACGGCGAGGCTGCCGCTGAGCAGGGTTGCGAGCACCTGCGAGACGAGCAGCACGCGGCGCCGGTCGAAGCGGTCGGCGGCGGCGCCGGCCCACGGGGCGAGCAGGAGCACCGGGATGAAGTTCGAGAAGTTGAGGACGCCGAGCAGGAACGCCGAGTGGGTGAGCCGGTAGATGAGCAGTGCGGCGGCGAGGTTCTGGAACCAGGTGCCGCTCGCCGAGGCGGCGTTGCCGATGAAGTACGGGCCGAAGTTCCGGCTGCCGATCAGCCGGAGCGCTGCAGCCGGCCCGGTCGGGGCCGCCGGCCTGGCCTCACCGTCGGGGGTCGCCACGGAGGAGTTCCTATCAGCGCGGCGCTTGCGCGCCGCCGGTCTTGTGCAGCTGCGCGTAGATGCGCCGGGCCGTCTTCGCGGGCAACCCGGGCACGCCCTCGAGCTCCTCCGGCGCCGCGGCGAGCATCGTCTCGACCGAGCCGAAGTGCTGGAGAAGCGCCCGCCGCCGCATCGGGCCGACGCCCTCGAGGCCGTCGAAGATCGAGCCGAAGCCGCGCTGCTCGCGCCGCTGGCGGTGGAAGCCGAGCGCGAACCGGTGTGCCTCGTCGCGGATCCGCTGCAGAAGCTGGAGTCCCGGCGAGTGCCGGTCGAGCACGATCGGGTCGGAGCGGCCCGGCACGAACACCTCCTCGTCCCGTTTCGCGAGCGCGATCACGGCGACGCGCGGCAGGTCGTATGCCTGGATCGCGGCGAGCGCCGCCGACAGCTGCCCCTTGCCGCCGTCGATCACGACGAGGTTCGGCGCCGCTGCGAACGACGCGTCGTACGGCGAGCCAGCGCCGCCGGTGGCGGCGCGGTCTGCCGGCCGGGCATCAGCGGCTCGGCCGCTGATGCTCCCAGCCACGGTCCCATCCGAGAGCCGTGCGAAGCGCCGCGAGATCACCTCGGCCATGGCCGCGAAGTCGTCCGGATCGGCGCCCGCGCTCTTGATCCCGAACTTGCGGTAATCGGCCTTCCGCGGCTGCGCGTCCTGGAACACGACCATCGACCCGACGGGATCCTGGCCCATCGCGTGCGAGATGTCGTAGCACTCGACCCGCAGCGGCAGCGACTCGAGGTTCAGCACCTCGCGCAGCTCCTCGAGCGCCTCGACGCGGCGCAGCCGCCGCTGCTCTCCCTGCGCGACATCGGTGCGAAGCGCGTGGAGCGCGTTCTCGTCGGCGAGCTGCTGCAGCCGCCGCTTCTCGCCCCGCTCTGCGCTACGCACCACGACCTTCGAGCCGCGCCGCTCGGAGAGCAGCTCCGCGAGCGCGGAGAGATCGCCGGCGTCGCGCGGCACGACGATCTGGGGCGGCACGCTCGGCGCGCTCCCGTAGTACTCGAGCCCGAACGACTCCAGCACCGTGGTCACGTCCTGGCCGCCGACGTTCTCGACGTGGAACGAGTACCGGTCGACCATCTTGCCGCCGCGCAGGGGGAAGATCTGCACGACGGCGCGGTCGCCGTCGGCAGCGAACCCGATCACGTCCGCCGTGCCCACCGACTGCCGCTCCACCGCCTGCCGCTCGACGAGGTGCTGTACCGCGAACAGGCGGTTCCGGTAGCGCGCCGCGTCCTCGTAGCGCTCTTCGCGGGCGGCCGCGTGCATCTTCTGCTCGAGCTCGCGCTGGATCGGCCGCGTCTCGCCGGAGAGGAACTCGATCACACCGTCGACGATCGCCCGGTACTCCCCCGCCGACACGTAGCCGACGCACGGCGCGAGACAGCGGTCGATGTGGTAGTCGAGGCACGGGATGCCGCTGTGGCGACCCGGCTTCGGCCCCTCGCAGGGCCGGTACGGGAACACGCGGTTCAAGACGTCGAGCGTCTCGCGCACCTTCTTCGCGTTCGCATACGGCCCGAAGTACCAGACCCCGGGCCGGTGCCGCTCCCGTGTGAACATGACGCGCGGGAACTCGTCCTCGACCGTCACGGCGATGTACGGGAACGACTTGTCGTCGCGGAGGCGGACGTTGAACGGCGGCCGGTGGCGCTTGACGAGGTTCTGCTCGAGGTGGAGCGCCTCGACCTCGCTCCCGGTCACGATCACCTCGATGTCGGCGACGCGCTCGGGCAGCTGCCGGATCTGGACGCGGCCGTCCGTCGTCTTCTGGAAGTACGAGCGGACGCGCGACCGCAGCGTCTTCGCCTTGCCGATGTAGAGAACCTCGCCGGCCGCATCACGGAACACGTAGACGCCCGGCCGCGCCGGCAGGCTCGCGAGCTGCTCCTTCACACCAACCTCCACGGACACGGCTACGGTAACCGAGGGCATGAGGTCGACGACCTGCAGGATCGTGGTCGTGCTCGCGGCGGTGTTCGCGCTCGCGCCGGCCGCGCACGCCGGCGGCCCGGGAATGGTGCTGGGCGCAACCGAGGACGCGGTGCGCTCGCCGACGCTCGCCGGGGCGCGGGCGCAGATGGATCTCCTGCGGCTGGCCGGGTTCGGCGCCGTGCGGATCACGCAGATCTGGGCTCCCGGCGACACGGCCGTTTCCTCCGAGGACGCGACGATCCTCCACAACGTCACCGCTGCGGCGGCCGCCGACGGGATCGAGGTGTTCGCGAGCGTGCTCAGCCACGGCAGCGCGACGACGCCGCTCTCCGACGCCGACCAGGCCGATTTCGCCGCCTATGCAGCCTCGGTCGTCACGACCGCGCCGTCGATCCGGCACGTGATCGTCGGCAACGAGCCGAACCTCAACCGCTACTGGCTGCCGCAGTTCGATCCGGACGGCAGCGACGCGGCGGCAGCCGCGTACGAGAGCCTCCTCGCGAAGACGTACGACGCGATCAAGGCGGCCGATCCCGGTGTCGAGGTGATCGGCGGGGCGGTCTCGCCGCGTGGCGGCGACCGGCCGGGCGGGGTTCGCCCGACGCACTCGCCGACGGCGTTCATCGCCGACCTCGGCGCCGCCTACCGCGCCTCCGGCCGGACGACGCCGATCATGGACGCGTTCGCGCTCCACCCCTACGAGGACAACTCGCGCATCGCGCCGCTGAAGGGCCTCCACCCGCGCGTGACGACGATCGCGATCGGCGACTACTGGAAGCTCGTGCCGCTGCTCGCCCAGGCGTTCGACGGCACTGCGCAGGCCGGTTCGACGCTGCCGATCTACTACGACGAGTTCGGCGTCGAGTCGCAGATCCCGCCGGCGAAGGCGTCGCTCTACACCGGGGTCGAGCCGAGGACGACGCATCCGGTGGACGAGCAGACGCAGGCGCTCTACTACCGCCAGGCGGTCCAGCTCGCGTTCTGCCAGCCGAACGTGCGCGGGCTCTTCCTCTTCCACACGGTGGACGAGACCGACCTGAACCGGTGGCAGTCCGGCGTCTACTACGCCGACGGCACGCCGAAGGCGAGCCTCGCCGGCGTGAAGCTCGCGCTCGAGGAGGCCCGGCGCGGGGTCGTGGCGCACTGCTCGTGGCTCCATCTGACGCCGAAGCCGGCGCTCTCGCAGAAGGGCGGGCGGCTCGTGCTCGCCTGCAACCTCGACTGCACGTACGTCGCGCAGCTCTACCGGCTGCCGGGCAAGCGCGTCGCGGTGCGCCGCGGACATGCGACCGGCGGCCGGCCGGCGACCTTGCCGCTGCAGGTCCCGGCGACGCCCGGCCGCTACCGGCTGCGCGTCTCGGTGCGGGCCGCCGTGAACCCGGGGAAGCCGGTGCTCCGTCTCCTGCCCCTCCATCACTAGGATTCGGGCCGTGGAGGGCCAGTACGTCGCGTACACGTTCTACCGGGTCGACCCGGCGTGGCGGCGCCTGCCCGTCGAGGAGCGCCGCGCAGCGAAGGACGCCTTCGCGGACGTGATCGAGGACTTCTCCGGCCGCTTCGACCACCTGCGCGCCTATACGACGGCGGGTGTCCGTCCCGAGACCGACTTCTTCCTCTGGAAGATCACGGAGCGCTACGACGCACTCGGTGAGCTCGGCGCGGCGGTGAACGGGACACCGCTCGCGGGCTGGCTCGAGACGCCGTACTCGTACCTCGCGACGACGAAGGCGTCCCAGTACACGAGCGCCCGCAAGCCGCGCAAGATCACGCCGTACGGGCTCCCCTACCTCGTCGTCTACCCGTTCGTGAAGGTACGCCCCTGGTACCTGCTCACCGAGGACGACCGCCAGCGCGCGATGAACGAGCACATGGTGATCGGCCGCGAGGAGTTCCCCGGAATCCGGAACCACACGACGTACTCGTTCGGGATCGACGACCAGGAGTTCATGACCGCGTTCGAATGCGACGAGCCGGCCGACTTCATGCACCTGATGCTCCGCCTGCGCGACAGCGAGGCGTCGAGCTATACGGAGCGCGACACGCCGATCTTCGTCGGCCGCCACGTCGCGATCCGCGAGGCGCTCGCCGCGCTCGACGGCGCCTCCGCGCACGTCGAGGCCTGACCGCTACCCGGCGATCTCCGGCTCCGCGACGGGCCGCCGCCGTCCGAGCGACGAGACCACGAGCCCGGAGAGGATCGCAGCGGCCCCGGCGAGCTGGATCCGCGACGGCCG
>DATFMW010000542.1:0-2023 GCA_035266765.1 Gaiellaceae bacterium
AGCAGGCCGACGACGACGAGCCCGACGCCGTAGTGGCGGCCAAGCACGGTCGCGATCGCGCCGGTGTTCGTGAGGTTCCACGAGACGGCGAAGCCGGTCAGGCAGCCGCCGGCGAACGCGACGCCGAAGGATCTTCCCCGCACCCGCTCCGCCGCAGCCTGGCCCGACACCGCCGCCCAGGGTAGCCCGGCGCGCCGCCGCGTCAGCGGCGCACCGCGACGAGCACGCGCAGGAGCGCCTGCACCTCGGGGGTCGAGGTGCCGCCGCGGGTCACGGCGTCAGACCTCGGGCGGCGGGCCGCCGACGAGCGGCGAGACGTCGGTGCTGTGCACGATCACGGCGTCGACGCCGGCACGCTCGAGCTCGGCCACCTCGTCCGCCGTCGTGATCTGGAGGTCGGCGATCGCGAGCTTCCCGGCGGGAACGGCGGCGAGCAGGTCGAGGACGTGCTCGAGCGGCGTCACCTCGTCCTCGGCCTCGACCGGCGAGAGCAGGAAGATCTCCGGATCGATCCGCTCGAGTGCCTGCTCGAGCTCCTCCTCGTTGCGCACCTCGATCGCGCAGTCGAGGCCGAGCTCGAGCGCCTGACCGTGGAGTGCCTCGAGGCGACCGTCGTCGTCGTCGAGCGCGTCGAACACGAGCAGATAGGCGTCGGCCACCGCGGAGGCCTCCTCGAGCGAGACGGCGGCGCGCCAGAGGATCGGCAGCGACGTCGCCCCGCGCACCTCGGCCGGGTTGGCGCGGACGACAAGCGCCTCGGCGCGCTGCTCCTCGGCGGCCTGTGCGGCGGCAGCGCTCTCCACCGCCGCAATGACGGAGATGCCGTCTCCTTCGGAGATCGCCTCGCTAAAGCGGCCCTGCGCCATTCCTCGTCCTCTAGCCTATCGCCCCGCGATCGACCGCAGCGCTCGGGAGCGTCACTGCCCGATCGGGTGCCAGACTGTCTTCAGCTCGAGGAAGCTCGAGATCTCCCAGGGGCTCTGGACGTCGGCGCGCCCGTGGACGACGCGTTTGACGTTCTCGGCGGCGAGCGCCTCGAGCTCGGCGGACGCGTCACCGGCACCGCAGGCGTCGAGTGCGTTCACGTCCATGTGCGAGGCGAGCACCGGCCCGAGCTCGGCGCGAAACCCGGTGAGCAGGTTGACGACGCCGCCGGGCACGTCGCTCGTCGCGACCGCCTCGGCGAGCTCGACGGCGGCGAGCGGCCGCATCTCGGAGGCCACCGCCACGACGACGTTGCCGCCGACGAGCGGCGGCAGGAGGCGGGTGACGAGCCCGAGGAGCGGCGGCTCGTCGGGCGCGAGCACGGCGACGACGCCGGTCGGCTCCGGGATCGTGAAGTTGAAGTACGGGCCGGCGACGGGATTCGTCCCGCCGAGCACCTGCGGCAGCTTGTCCGCCCAGCCCGCGTACCAGACGATCCGGTCGATCGCGCGCTCGACCTCGTCGCGGCCCGAGCAGAGCTCGGCGAACTCGGGGACGCGCGCCTCGACCATCTCGGCGAGCCGGTAGAGCACCTGCCCCCGGTTGTACGCGGTCGCGGCGGCCCACGTCGGCTGCGCGGCCCGGGCGGCGCGGACGGCGTCGCGAACGTCCTTGCGCGAGGCACGGGCCACGTTCTGGCCGTCCGCCTCGACCGTGCGCCCGGACTCGCTGCGCGGGAAGGCACCGCCGATGAAGAGCTTGTACGTCTTGCGGACGGGGAGACGGCTCATTCGTCGAACTCCAGGTACGGCTCGAGCCCGTGCAATCCGCCCTCGCGGCCGAAGCCGGACTCCTTGTAGCCGCCGAACGGCGAGGTCGGGTCGAAGCGGTTGAACGTGTTCGCCCAGACGACGCCGGCGCGAAGCCGCTGCGCCATCCAGAGGATCCGCGAGCCCTTCTCCGTCCAGATGCCGGCGCTGAGACCGTACGGGGTGTTGTTCGCCTTCCCGACCGCCTCGTCGGGCGTGCGGAACGTGAGCACGGAGAGCACCGGCCCGAAGATCTCCTCCTGCGCGATCCGGTAGCTCTGCGCGACGTT
>DATFMW010000543.1:0-10516 GCA_035266765.1 Gaiellaceae bacterium
TTTCCGGTGCAACGCTGGGAGACGCCGCACTAGGAGGGCAGCTGCCCGAGCGCGGTGTAGAGCTCGGCGGCCGTCGCGATCCCCTGGTCGAAATAGCGGACGAGGAACTTCTCGTTCGGGGAGTGCACGTTCGACTCGGGCAGCCCGAATCCGGTGAGGATGGTCGCGATGCCCTTGTCGGCGAGCGCGGGCATGATCGGCAGCGTCCCGCCGGTGCGGACGAGCAGCGGCCGCACGCCGAGCGCACGCTCGAACGCGTCGAGGCCGAGCTGGATCACCGGCGCGTCGGGCCGGACGAGACCGGGCGGCACGCCCTTCCACTGGACGTCGACCTCGGCCCCGGCGGGCACGGCGGCGCGGACGAGCTTCTCCGCGGCGGCGCCGATCGTGTCGACGTCCTGTCCGGGTGCGAGCCGGATCGTGAACTCGCCCGAAGCATGGACGGAGAGCGTCGTGTTCCGCAGTCCCGGCTTGCCGCCGAGGATCCCGTTCACGTCGGCGGAGGGCTCGGCCCAGGTGCGGAGGTAGAACTCCTCCTCGGCGCGCCCGTCGAGCGCGCGGGCGCCCTGGTTGCGCATCTCGTCGGCGCCGGACGGAAGCGCCGCCCAGGCCGCGAGCTCCTCGGCGGTCGGCGCGACGATCCCCTGGCGGAGCGGCTCGGGCAGGCGCCCGTCCGGGCCGGCGAGCACGGCCTCGAAGCAGCGCACGAGGACGTGGATCGCGTTCAGCGCGGCGCCGCCGTACATGCCCGAGTGGAGATCGCGGTCGCCGGTGCGGACGGTCACGTCGAACGCGATCAGCCCGCGGGTCGCGAGGTCGAAGACGGGCACGTCCGTCCGGAGCATGCCGCCGTCGAAGATGATCGCCGCGTCGGCACCCCGGTCGTCGGCGGCGAGGTAGTCGACGATCGTCGTGCCGCCGATCTCCTCCTCCCCGTCACAGGCGAACCGCAGGTTCACGGGCAGCGCGCCGGTCTGCGCGAGCTGCCGGGCGGCGCTGAGCAGGATCCAGACCTGGCCCTTGTCGTCGGTGATCCCGCGCCCGTAGGCCCACTCGTCGCGGATCGTCAGGTCGAACGGCTCGGTCTCCCAGAGGTCGAGCGGCGCCGGCGGCTGGACGTCGAAGTGCCCGTAGCAGAGGACGGTGGGCGCGTTCGCGGGGTCGGTCGAGGCGGGGATCTCGCCGAGCGCGAGCTCCTTCTCGCCCCACGGCGTCAGCTCGGCGGTGCCGCCGCTCGAGCGGATGAACTCACACACCCATTCGCCGGCGCGCTTCACGTCCTCGCGGTGCGCCGGGTCGGCGCTCACGCTCGGGATCGCGATGAACTCAGCCAGCTCTGCGCGTTGCGTCTCGTCCACGAGGGGGGACTGTACGCAAGTACGGGGCACCCGCGCCGAGCCGACCCGCCTCGTCGCCGGGGTTCAGGAGCGCGCAGGTCTTGAGCGACAGGCAGCCGCAGCCGATGCACGTCGTCAGCCGGCCGCGGATCGCCTCGAGCGTGGCGATCCGCTCGTCGATCTCCCGCCGCCAGCCGCGCGAGAGCCGCTCCCAGTCGCGCGTGCCCGGGGTCCGCCCTTCGGGCAGCCCGTCGAGGGCCTCCCGGATGCGCTCGAGCGGGATTCCGGCCGCCTTGCCCGCCTGCACGAGCGCGACCCGGCGCAGCGTCGCCGCGGGATAGCGGCGCTGGTTTCCCTCGGTCCGGCGGGCCGCGATCAGCCCCCGGCGTTCGTAGAAGCGGAGCGCCGACTGCGCGACGCCGCTGCGTGCGGAGAGCTCGCCGATGCTCAGCTCGAGCGCCACTTGACTTGAACATTAGTTGAGGTTCTACGGTGATCGCCATGACCACGACGACGACCACACCGCTGCTCGGCTATGCCGACCTCCCCGTGCTGCTCCGGCGACTCGTGGGCGATGAGAAGCACGACCGCAGCTCGTTCTCGACGCTCGACGTGCTCTGGGTTCTCCACGACCGCGTGCTCGCGGCCGACGACCGCTTCCTGCTCTCCAAGGGCCACGGCCCGACCGCCTACTACGCCGTCCTCGCGGCAAAGGGCCTGCTCCCCGTCGAGACGCTGGACGGGTTCGGCGGCTTCGACTCGCCGCTCGGGCACCACCCCGACCGGATGCTCGTCCCGGGGGTCGCGCTCTCGAGCGGCTCCCTCGGGCACGGGCTGCCGATCGCGGTCGGCGTCGCGCTGGCGGGTAGGCGCGTGTTCTGCCTCGTCGGCGACGCGGAGCTCGAGGAGGGCTCGAACTGGGAGGCCGTCCAGTACGCGGGCCGCGCCGGCCTCGACGGGTTGACGGCGATCGCGGTCGACAACCGCTCCTCGACGCACGGCTGGCCGGGCGGCCTCGCGGCGCGGTTCGTGCTCGAGGGCTGGACGGCCGCCGTCGTCGACGGGCGCGACCACGCCGCGCTCGAGGACGCCCTCACGGCCGGCACGGACGGCCGGCCGCACCTCGTCGTGGCGGAGGTGCTCTCGTGACGGCGGCGACGGCGATGCGGCAGCGCTTCTACGACGTCGCGCGCACGGCACTCGACGAGGAGCCCCGGCTCGCGGTCGTGACCGCGGAGATCGGGACGACGCCGCTCGGGCCGCACCCGCGGCACTTCAACGTCGGCATCCGCGAGCAGCTGATGATCGGGGTCGCGGCCGGCCTCGCGCTCGAGGGGTACCGCGCGGTCGCGCACTCCTACACCCCGTTCCTCGTCGAGCGGCCGTACGAGCAGGTGAAGCTCGACCTCGGGCATCAGGATCTCGGCGCGGTGCTCGTCAGCACGGGCGCCTCCTACGACGCCTCGAGCGCCGGGCGGACGCATCAGGCGCCCGAGGACGTCGCCGCGCTCGCCGCGCTGCCCGGCTGGACGATCCACGTGCCCGGCCACGCCGACGAGGCCGAGCGGCTCTTCCGGGAGGCGATCCGCCGCGACGACCGCGTCTACATCCGGCTCTCCGAGGAGGTGAACCCGGCGCGGGTGGACGGTGACGGGCTCGTCGTGCTCCGGCACGGCGGAGCGGGCGCCCCGCTCGTCGTCGCGGTCGGGCCCTCGCTCGGGCCGATGCTGAAGGCGACGGTCGACCTCGACGTGACGATCGCCTATCTCGCGACGGTGCGGCCGTTCCCGGGCGAGGCGCTGCGCGCGGCGCTCGGCGAGGGAACCGACGTCGTGCTCGTCGAGCCGTATCTCGCCGGCACCTCGTCGGCGGACGTCTCGGCCGCGCTCGTCGAGCGCCCGCACCGGTTGCTGGCGCTCGGCGTCGGAAACGCGGAGCTCCGCCGCTACGGCACGGGCGCCGAGCACCGCGCCGTGCACAGGCTGGACGCCGTGGGGATCCGGGCGTCACTCGAGACCTTCCTCAAGTAACACGTTGTCACTTGCCCGGGCGAGGGCGAACGCGCGGTGCCATGCGCCTCAGCGGGACGCTAGTGCGGCGTCTCCCAACGTTGCACCGGAAACCGGCGTCCCTCGACGCCGCACGAACCGGCCGCTCCGCGGCCGGGATGGCCTTCGGCTCTCGCGTGCCCTCGACCCGTGCCGCCCGCTCTCCGTCAGCCGCCCCGCAGTGGCCCTCACCGTCAAGAGCAACAACCATCCGGCCGCGAAGCGGCCGCACGTGCGGCCTCCAACCATCCGCGTTTCCGGTCGAACGGTACGAGAGGCCGCACTAGTGACACGTTGTCACTTGGCCGAGAGAGCCCACGCGGCGCCCTCGCGAGCGCGGCCGGGTCAGGCGACGTCGCGCAGCGCGTGCGCGTCGGCGAGCGCCCGGAGCTTCTTCAGGCTCTGGTTCTCGATCTGGCGGATGCGCTCGCGCGTCACGTTGAACGTCCGCCCGACCTCGTCGAGCGTGCGCGGGTGCTCGCCGTCGAGCCCGTAGCGGAGCTCCAGCACGCGCCGCTCGCGGTGGGAGAGCGAGCCGAGGATCTTGCGCAGCGTCTCCTTGCGCAGCGTGACGTCGGCCGACTCCTCCGGCAGCGGGGCGTTCTCGTCGGTGAGGAAGTGGCCGAACTCGGACTCTTCCTCGTCGCCGACCGGCTTCTCGAGCGACACCGGCGCCTGCGCGCTCCGCATGATCTGCTCGACCTCCTCGACCGGCAGGTCGAGGTCCTTCGCCACCTCCGAGGGCACCGGCTCGCGGCAGAGCTCGGCGCGGAGCTTGCGCTCCGAGCGGACGATCTTGTTCAGCTTCTCGACGACGTGCACCGGCATGCGAATCGTCCGCGCCTTGTCGGCGAGCGCTCGCGCCACGGCCTGGCGGATCCACCAGGTCGCATACGTCGAGAACTTGAAGCCCTTGCGGTAGTCGAACTTCTCGGCCGCACGGACGAGCCCGATCGTGCCCTCCTGGATCAGATCGAGGAACGGCAGGCCCTGGTTGCGGTACCGCTTCGCGATCGACACGACGAGACGGAGGTTCGCCTCGACCATCTCCTGCTTCGCGCCATGGTCGCCGCGCTCGATCCGCTTCGCGAGCTCGACCTCCTGCGCCGCGGTGAGCAGGTCGACCTTGCCGATGTCCTTGAGGAAGAGCTGCAGCGAGTCGGTCGAGATCTCGCGGGCGACCTCGACGACCGGCGCCTCCTCCTTCTCCTCGACCGCGAGGCCGACGACCTCGACCTGGAGCTCCTCGAGCGCCCGGAAGACGTCGTCGATCTGCTCCGCCTCGAGATCCAGCTCGTCGAGGGCGAGCGCCACCTCGTCCGTCGTGATCGAGCCCGCCGCCTGCGCCGCCTCGATCAGGTTGCGCGCCTCGGCTGTCTCGAGCACGTCGGCCACGTCGCGTCCACTGCTGCCGTCAACCCCTGCGCTCACGTCCCGCCTCCCCCCGGCCGGCCGTCGCCTGGACCGCTCGTATGACGCTCCACGAAACGAAGATGTCGCACTGTGCCATGCGGCCCGGACATGACGCCATAGGCCGTTCGGCTCATATTCTCTTTACTTGGTCCCACTGTTCCTCAGACTCGCGATCAGGGTACGTGCCTCTTTCGCATACACGGACTTTGGGGACAGGCTCTCGGCGAGTTGGAGTTGCTTCTGCGCCTTCTTCGGTTGCGACGTCCAGAGCAGCAGGATGCCGAGGTGGAAACGGACGACGGCCGCCCTCGGGAACACGCCGGTGAGCGGACCGAGCTTCCCGAACGCCGCGACCGGCCGATCCTTCCGGAACGCACCGACCGCAGCCGCCGTGCGAATCATAGGGTCGTTCGGCGCGAGCGTCGCGGCCGCGTTCAGCTGGTGCTCGGCCGAGACCGGATGCCGGAGGTTCCAGAGGGCGAGGCCGTAGAAGAGCTTCGACTCGGCGTCGGGCCGGGCGGCTGCACGGGCGAGGGCCTGCAGCTCCTGCGCCGCGGGCAGCTTCGTCAGGCTCGCCGGCGGGGAGACGGTCGTGACGATGAATGGGAGCCCGGGCGCCATCGAGGGATGGAGCGCGCTCTCGGCGTCGACGGCGTAGGGCGAGTCCGGCTGGAGCGCGGCGGTGCGCGTCCACGCGGCGACCGCGTCGGCGTTGCGACCCGACCAGTAGTACGCCCAGCCGAGATGGAGCTCGGCGAGCGCGCTCTTGGGATGCGCCGCGACGAGCCGCTTCATCGTGTCGAGCCCGCCCTTCGGCCAGGCTGCGAACGCGCTCCCGATCTGCGCCTCGAGCGAGTGGTAGCGCGCGAAGATCCGGCCCGCGGCGGCGAGCTTGCCGGCGTTGTAGAGCCGCGCCGCGTTCGCGAGCGCCTTCGTCTGGGCGTCGGCGCGGACGCCGAAGTCGAGCTGGAGCAGCGGCGTGCCGGCACGGGGCTTCGACACCGCGCCGGGAGCGGTGGTGCTCTCGCCGCGGGCCTGGAGGAGCGTCCCTCCGACCGTGGCGGCAACCGCGGCCGCCGCGGCGAGCGCGACGATCGCCAAGACGCGGGTGCGCGCGCTCATCCGGCGGTGAGGGTAGCGCGGCCCGCGAGGGCGCGCATCCGGCGCAGCCCCGACTCGCATCGCTATATTCACGAAAGTCATGCCGAGCTATCGCGAACTGCTGCAGCAGGTGAAGGACTCGATCGAGGAGGTCAACGCCACCGAGGCGCGCGACCTGCTCGCCACGGCCGAGCCGCCGCTCCTCGTCGACGTCCGCGAGCGAGACGAGTGGGCCGAGGGCCACATCCCCGGCGCCGTCCACGTCCCGCGCGGCTTCCTCGAGTCGCGGATCGAGCAGGTCGCCCCTGACCGCACCCGGTCGCTCGTCCTCTACTGCGCCGGCGGCGTACGCTCCGCATTCGCTGCGAAGACGCTCGCCGACCTCGGCTACGAAAGCGTCATCTCGCTCGACGGCGGCTTCACCGACTGGAAGCGCAACGGCCTCCCGGTGCAGCTGCCCCGCTCGCTCGATCTCGCAAAGCGGCAGCGCTACAGCCGCCACCTGCTGATCCCCGAGGTCGGTGAGGAGGGCCAGCTGAAGCTGCTCGACTCGCGCGTCCTGCTGATCGGCGCGGGCGGCCTCGGCTCCCCGGCCGCGCTCTATCTCGCCGCCGCCGGCATCGGCAAGATCGGGATCGTCGACGACGACCGCGTCGACGAGTCGAACCTCCAGCGCCAGATCGCGCATTCGCTGCAGACGCTCGGCGAATGGAAGGCCGAGTCGGCGAAGCGCACGATCGAGGCGCTGAACCCCGACGTCGAGGTGATCCCCTACCTCGAGCGCCTCACCTCCGAGAACGTCGACCGGATCCTCGGCGACGGCTGGGACGTGATCGTCGACGGTGCCGACAACTTCCCGACTCGCTACCTCGTCAACGACGCCGCGGTGTGGCACAACATCCCGCTCGTCCACGGCTCGATCTACCGCTTCGAGGGCCAGGTCACCGTCTTCAAGCCGCACGAGGGCCCGTGCTACCGCTGCCTGTTCCCGCAGCCACCGCCGCCGGAGCTGGCTCCGAGCTGCGCCGAGGGCGGCGTGCTCGGCGTCCTACCGGGCATCGTCGGCTCGCTCCAGGCGGCCGAGGCGCTCAAGCTCGCGCTCGGGATCGGCGACACGCTCGCCGGCCGGCTGCTGCTCTTCGACGCGCTCTCGACCGAGTTCAGCGAAGTGTCGCTCCGCCGCGACCCGGCCTGCCCGGTCTGCGGCGAGCACCCCACGATCACCGAGTACATCGACTACGTCGAGTTCTGCACCGGCCGTCCATCCGACACTGCGAGGGCAACGCACGCATGAGCACCATCGTCCGGATTCCTCCCACGCTCCGCGCCGAGGTCGGCGGCGAGCGCCAGGTCCCTGCCACCGGCGGCACCGTCCGCGAGGTGCTCGACGACCTGACGTCCCGGTTCCCGGGCCTCGCGAGCCAGATCGTCGAGGACGGCGACATCGCCCCGTTCGTGAACGTCTACGTCGAGGGCGAGGACGTGCGCACCCTCGACGGCATGGAGACGCCGGTCAAGGAAGGCTCCACCGTCATCCTCCTCCCCGCCATGGCCGGCGGCGTCGATCGGCATGCCTAGCCTCACCACCGCCGGCTCGCTGCTCGAGCTCGTCGGGAACACACCGCTCGTCGAGCTCCGGCGGCTGACGCCGAAGCCGGGCGTGCGGATCTACGCGAAGCTCGAGGGGCAGAACCCGACCGGCTCGATCAAGGACCGCGTCGCGAAAGCGATGATCGAGGCGGCCGAGGCCTCCGGCGAGCTCGAGCCGGGACGCGAGCTGCTCGAGCCGACGAGCGGCAACACGGGCATCTCGCTCGCGCTGATCGCGAAGCTCAAGGGCTACCCGCTCACGTGCGTCATGCCCGCGAACGCGACCGAGGAGCGGCGGCGCCTGCTGCGGCTCTACGGCGCGACGATCATCGACTCTCCCGCCGACCAGGGCTCGAACGGCGCCGTGCGCGTCGCCCTCGAGATCGCGGAGCGCGAGCCGAAGTACTTCATGCCGTTCCAGTACGCGAACGAGGCGAACCCGCGCGCCCACTACGAGGGCACCGGCACCGAGATCGCGGAGGCGCTCGACCGGGTCGACGTCCTCGTCGCCGGCCTCGGCACCGGCGGCACGCTGATGGGCACCGGCGAGCGGCTGCGCGAGAGCTTCCCCGACCTCGTCGTCGCGGCGGCCGAGCCGCTGCCGGGCGACCCGGTGATGGGCCTGCGCTCGCTCGAGGACGGCTACGTGCCGCCGATCCTCGACGTCTCGAAGCTCGACCGGAAGCTCCTGGTCTCGAACGAGGAGTCGGTCGCCGCGATCCACGCGCTGCTCGACCGCGAGGGTATCTTCGCGGGCGTCTCGGCAGGCGCGGTCGTCCACGTCGCCGTCAAGCTCGCAGCCGAGCTCGACGAGGGCGCGGTCGTCGTCTGCGTGCTCGCCGACGGCGGCTGGAAGTACCTCTCCGCGGACTTCTGGAACGCGACCGACGTCGGCGGCTCGATGGAACGCACGCTCTGGTGGTAGCCGTCCCCGCGGAGGTGCGCGCCGAGATCGTGGCGCATGCCCGCGAGGAGGATCCGAACGAGTCGTGCGGCCTGCTCGTCCTCCGGGACGGCGTCGCCGAGCGCTACGAGCGCGGCCGCAACGCAGCCGCCTCGCCGTACCGGTTCGAGCTCGAGGTCGCCCCGGAGCTGTGGTTCCTCGAGGACGACGGCTACGACCTCGCGGTCGTCCACTCGCACCTCTCCTCGCCGCCGCGCCCGTCGCGCACCGACGTCGAGAACATCGGGCTCTGGGAAGGCAAGCCGTACCTGATCTACTGCGTCGCCCGCGACGAGCTCGCCGCGTGGACGATCGCCGCCGGCGCGATCGAGCCCGTCGAGCTCCGCTAGCCGGGCTAGGCGCCGGCGCGGCCGCGCCGGACGAGCCAGACCGCGCCGGAGAGGGCGAGCGCGAGGAAGCCGAGCAGGCCGAGCTCGTACAGGAGGTTCGTGAGCTCCCGGCCGCCGGTGGGGAGCCGCTCGAACTGGGCGGTGACGATCAGGATCCGCCGGACGACGGCGATCAGGCCGATGAAGAGGAACGGCTCGACCGCGATCTCGTGCGTGCGCAGCACGAACCGGAGCGTGTAGACGAGCTCGGCCACGATCAGCGTCAGGAGGACGCGGTCGAGCACAGTCACGCCGATGTCCACGGCGCCCTTGCCGGCCGAGATCGCGTTCGCGAGCTCGTGGACCGTCCCGACGAGCACGAGCACGGCCGCAGCTGCGAGCAGGATCGCGACCGCGCCGTAGAGCAGGAGCTCGAAGCCGACGAGGCCGCGGAGCAGGCCGCCCTCCGTGGGCGTACCGGTCTCGGTCGGAGTTCCTGTCGCGCCGCCGTCGGAGGCCATGAGCGAGCCTACCTCCTGGCTAGAAGGGTTTGCAGCTCCCCGTCATGGAGCTCGCGTGCGGATCGCAGAGGTCGTCGTACGTGCCCTTCGCGAGCTTCACCTTCCAGCGGAACCTGCCCTTGCCGCCGGCGGCCGCCGCGAGCCTGCGGGTGCGGGTCATCCCGCCTCCTCCTCCTGCAAAGGGCACCTCGGCGCGGAACCTATTCGAGCTCGTCCTCGTCGACGAAGTCGGCGCCCTCGCGGCGGGGCACCGGCAGGTTCGAGAACGTCACGCAGACGCGCTCGATCCGGTTGCCGTCCACCTCGAGCACGTCGAAGCGCAGTCCGTCGTAGACGACGTCGTCGCCCGGCTCCGGCGCACGGCCGAGCTGGCCGAACACGAAGCCGGCGACCGTGTGGAAGTCCTCCTCGGGGATCCCGGTGCCGAAGCGCGCGTTGAACTCCTCGATCGGGAACATGCCGTCGACGCGGAACGTGTGGTCGTCGATCTCCTCCACCGGCTCCTCGGGAACGTCGAACTCGTCCTCGATCTCGCCGACGATCTCCTCCAGCAGATCCTCGAGCGTGCAGATCCCGACCATCGCGCCGTACTCGTCCACGACGACCGCGAAATGGTTCGACGTCTGCCGGAACTCCTGCAGGAGCGAGGCGAGGTCCTTGTTCTCGGGGACGATGTAGGCGGACCGGAGCAACTGCTCGAGCTCGAGACCGGAGATGCCGCGGTCGTGGATCGCGGTGAACAGGTCGCGCACGTGCAGGACGCCGACGATGTCGTCGAGCGACTCGCGGTAGACCGGGTAGCGCGTGTACGGCGAGTCGAGCACGATCGCGAGCGCCTCCTCGGGCGCCAGGTCGACCGACACGGAGGCGACGTCGGGGCGGGCGACCATCACGTCGGCGGCGTCCTTGTCGCCGAAGACGAAGACCTTGTCGATCATCTGCCGCTCTTCCTCCTCGATCTCGCCCTCCTGCGAGGAGCGAGAGAGCAGCATCCGCAGCTCGACCTCGGAGTGCACGGAGCGCTCGGCGCCCGGCGGCTCGAGGCCGAAGGAGCGCAGGATCAATTCCGTGGCCCGGCGCAGGAACCAGATCACCGGCCGGAAGACGAGGAAGAAGGCCCGCACCGGCGCCGACACCCAGAGCGCGGTCCCCTCCGCGTGGCCGAGCGCCACACCCTTGGGCACGAGCTCGCCGAAGACCACGTGGACGGTCGTGAGGATCAGGTAGGCGAGGG
>DATFMW010000544.1:0-8367 GCA_035266765.1 Gaiellaceae bacterium
GCTCACGCCGCGGCCACCGCCTCCCGCACCCACTTCTCCTGGTCGAGGAACCGCCGGCGGAAGGCGAGCCGCTCGTCGGTCATCGGACCGTGACCCGTGACGACGTGGCGGAGCTCGTCCCAGTCGGGCTCGGTGTACTCCCAGACGCCGTCGTCACGGCGGCGCAGCTTCGGGTCGGGGACGGTCAGCCCGAGCTCGAGGATCTGCGGCACGTAGCCCTCGAGGAACTGCTGGCGCGCCTCCTCGTTCCCCTGCGACTTGATCCGCCAGTGCCACATCGGATCCTCGGCGCGCGCGATCGGGGTGCCGTGGAACTGCATCAGCGGCGGCCACCAGCGGTCGAGCGCCTCCTGGACGAGCTCGAACTGCGCGGGCGTGCCCGTGACCAGGGCGAGGATCACGTCGCGGCCGTGGAGGATGTGGAACGACTCCTCCCAACAGATCTTCTTCATGATCCGCGCGTACGGCGCGTACGAGCACTTGAGGAGCGCCTTCTGGCTGATGATCGCCGCCGCGTCGACGAGCCAGGCGATCACGCCGACGTCACCCCACGTCTTCGTCGGGTAGTGGAAGACGTTGTGGAACTTGCTCTTGCCGGAGATCAGGTCGGCGAGGCACTGCTCGCGCGGCTTGCCGAGGTCCTCGACGACGCGGTAGATGAGCTGCGCGTGCCCGACCTCGTCCTGCACCTTCGCCGTCAGCGCGAGCTTGCGCTGGAGCGTCGGCGCCCGGAGGATCCACTCCCGCTCGGGCAGCACGCCCATCAGCTCGGAGTTGCCGTGCATCTCGATGAACTTGATCAGCAGCCGCCGGTACTCCTCGGGCATCCAGTCGGCCGTCTCGACCTGGCCACCGCCCTGGACGTAGGCGAGGAACGCCTGCTCGTCGCGGATCTCCACTGCCGACATCCGGCACCACCTTCCGAACGGTCGCTGGCCCCGGAGATGATAGTCCGCACCCGGGGCGGCATCCCGGGTGCGGATCGTGGTTGCTCAGCCGCCGAAGCCCTGCATGAGGCTGTAGACGGCGGGGCCGAGCAGGATCAGGAACATCGCCGGCAGGATCAGGAACGCGAGCGGGAAGACGATCTTCACCGGCGCCTTGTGGGCCTGCTCCTCGGCCGCCTGGCGGCGCCGCTTGCGCATCTCGACCGCGAGGCTGCGCAGGATCTGCCCGATCGAGACGCCGAGCGTCTCGGCCTGGAGGATCGAGCGGACGAACGATCGCACCATCGGCGTCTCGCAACGGCCGAGGAAGTTCCGGAGCGCCTCCTCGGTGGAGAGCCCCATGCTCTGCTCCTGCACGGTGAGGCGCAGCTCGTCGCCGAGCGGAGCCCGGAACCGCCGCGCCGCCGCGTTGAGGGCGCTGCCGAAGCCGATGCCCGCCTCGATCGTGACGACGAGGAAGTCGACGAGGTCGGCGAGCCCACGGTCGATCCGGGCGAGCCGGACGGCCCGCCGGCGCTTCAGCTCGGCCGGCGGCAGCAGCCAGGCGCCCGCCAGCAGGAGGAGTCCGAGCGGCAGCGCGAGGAGCGGGGCGAGGCCGCCGAGCCAGAGCCAGGCGGCGACGAGCGTGCCGGCGCCGAGTGCGAGCAGACGGATGAGGGCGTACCCGGTCGGCGTCGCCCGGTAGAGGCCGGCGCCGCGGAGCAGCGCGCGCACGTCGTCCTCGGAGGCGCCGAGCAGCGCATGCCGGAGACCGCGGCCGAGGCTGCCGGCGGGATGCTCGAGTGCGCGCGAGAGCGGACCGCCCCGCCGCTGCTCGAGCTGCGGCTCCTCGACCGGGTAGCCGTAGGCGCCGAAGCGGGAGATCGCCTTGGCCGTCTGCGCCCGGCGCATCGTCGCGGCGCGGACTGCGAGCCCCGTGGCGGCGGCCACGAGCAGGATCCCGATCAGGAGCATGCCGGTCATGCCGTCCTCCTTCAGACCTCGATCTCGATGATCTTCTTGATCACCAGCGACCCGGTGATCACCATCACGGTCGCGAGCGCGAGCAGGGCCCGTCCGCCGTTCGTGTCGAGCAGCGGCTGCAGGTAGCTGCCGTTCAGCAGCGCGATCGCGGCGGCGAGCACGATCGGGAGCGCCGTCAGGATCCAGCGCGTCATCCGGCCCTCGGCGGTGAGCGAGCGAATCATCCGCCGCAGCTCCCCGCGTTCCCGGATCGAGTCGTGCACCCGGTCGAGCACCTCCGCCGTGTTCCCGCCCGTCTCGCGGTGGAGCGCGGCGACGAGCGCCACCTGCTCGAGGTCATCGCTCGCCATCCGCTCCGCGACGGTGGAGAGCGCATCCTCGAGCGGCACGCCGAGCCGTTCGTCGGCGAGCGCCCGCTCGAATTCGGAGCGGGCCGGCTCGGTGGTGTCCGCGGCGACGACGCCGAGCGCGCCCGACAGGCCGTGGCCGGCGCGCATCGCCGACGCGATCACCTGGAGGTTGTCCGGGAGCTCGTCCTCGAAGCGCCGCCGGAGCCTCCCGAGCCGGTGCTTCACGAGCAGCCGCACCGCGACCGGGGGTACGAGGCCGAGCACGAGCAGCAGCGGCGTATGGGCGAGTACCGCGGCGACAGGCCCGAGCAGGAGCGCGCCGGCGGCCGCGGCGGCGGCGAGGGTTGCGGCCGGGACGCGGAACTGCGCGATCTCGACCTCCTCGGCGAACGCCTGCCAGCCGCGGATGTGTCCGAACGAGCGCTCGAGTGCGAGCGTGAGCCGGTCGAGCAGCGTCTCCTTGCGGCGCCGCTTGCGCACCTCCGGCCGGGAGTACGCGGCGACGCGCGAGCCGACGGAGCGCCGGACGGAGCGCAGCCCGAGCAGCATCGCCGCGGCGGCCAGGAAGGCGACGAGACCCGCGACGGCTGCGATGCCGGCGTTCGAGCGCCAGAAGCGGTCCTGCCAGGAGTGGTTGAAGACCGCCTCCGCCATGCCGGGCGTCCGATAGGCGAGCGTCGCCGCGTCCGCGAAGCCGCTCACCTGGACGGTGACGTGCACGCGTGCGCCGGCCGCGGCGGTGGAGTGGTAGCGGACGAGGTACTCGCTCGCGAGCTCGCGGCCGAGCGCGCGGTACAGCGGCGCGAGGCGCGCGCTGTCCGCCGCCTCGGCGTAGCGGCCGCCGGTTCCCTCGGCGAGCGTGCGGAGCGCGTCCGGGGCGAACTGCGCTGACCGGAGCCCGACCGTGAAGACGCGGACCCCGGCGGCGCGGGCGCGCCGGACGAGCGCCTCAGCGCTCGTCCGGCTGCCGATGTCGGCGCCGTCCGAGAGGACGACGACCGACCCCGCGCGGACGCGGGAGCGCGTAACGAGGGCGATCGCCTGAGCGACCGCGTCGCGCATCCGCGTCCCCTCCGACAGCAGCGGGCGGCGAGCGAGGGCGGATTCGATCGCCGCGGCGTCTGTCGTGGGCTCGAGAACGGTGTTCGTGTCCGAGTTGAAGGTGACGAGTCCGAGCTCGGTCGCCGGGGCCCGTTCGGCGGCGAACGCCCGGGCTGCGGCGAGCGCGGCCGTGACGGGTGCGCCGCGCATGCTGTTGCTCGCGTCGAGCGCCAGGACGACGCCGAAGCTCTGCGCGGCCGCCCGCTCGGCGGGGACGAGGCTCAGCCCGTCGACCGGCAGGCCGTTCTCGAGCACGCGCACGTGCTGCGGGTCGAGCGCCACCCGGGTCGGCAGGGTGAGGACGAGCGCCCGCTCCGGGAAGGTCGCCCGGGCCTGGGCGATGCCGAGCCCGCCGGCGCCCCGCGCGGCGGTGGCGCTCGCCGCCGTGGCGACGAGCGCGACGAGCGCGAGCCAGGCGAGGCGGGAGCGCGTCATCGCAGCACCCCCGCGACTCCGGTCGGCAGGCCGAACATCTCGCTCGGCAGCTCCACGCCGTGCTTGCGGAACTTCTCCACGAACGTCGGCCGCAGACCGAGCGAGCGGAGCTCGCCGACCACGGACCGGTCCGGGAGCACCTCCTGGAGGTCGAACGCGTACAGCTCCTGGAGCGTGACCACGTCGCCCTCCATCCGGAGCACCTCGGTGATCGAGGTGACGCGGCGCGAGCCGTCCCCGAGCCGCTCGAGGTGGACGACGAGCTCGAGCGCGGAGGCGAGCTGGCCGCGGATCGCCCGCATCGGCAGGTCGAAGCCGGCCATCAGCACCATCGTCTCGACGCGGGCGAGCGCGTCGCGGGGCGAGTTCGCATGCACCGTCGAGAGCGAGCCGTCGTGGCCCGTGTTCATCGCCTGGAGCATGTCCAGGGACTCGCCGCCGCGGACCTCGCCGACGACGATCCGGTCGGGGCGCATCCGCAGCGAGTTCCGGACGAGGTCGCGGATCGTCACCTCGCCCTCGCCCTCGATGTTCTTCGGGCGCGACTCGAGCCGCAGCACGTGCCGCTGGCGGAGGCGGAGCTCGGCGGCGTCCTCGATCGTGAGGATCCGCTCGTCGTCGGGGATCGCCGCGGAGAGCGCGTTCAGGAGCGTCGTCTTGCCCGTGCCGGTTCCACCGGAGATGAGGATGTTGAGGCGGGCGCGGACGCAGCGCTCGAGGAAGTCGCACGTCTCGGCCGAGAGCGTCCCGATCGCGACGAGGTCGTCGAGGTGGAAGCGCCGGTGCGAGAACTTCCGGATCGTGAGCAGCGGGCCGCTGAGCGAGAGCGGCGCGATCGTGGCGTTGACGCGGCTCCCGTCGGGCAGGCGCGCGTCGACCATCGGTGACGACTCGTCGATCCGGCGGCCGACCTGGGCGACCATCTTGTTGACGATCCGGCGCAGGTGGGAGTCGTCGTCGAAGTGGAGATCGGTGCGGTGGAGGAGTCCGTCGCGCTCGATCCAGATGTCGTACGCGCCGTTCACCATCACCTCGCTGACCGTCTCATCGGCGAGCAGGCGCTCGAGCGGGCCGTAGCCGAGGATGTCGTCTGCGACCTCTCCCTCGAGGCGCTCGCGCTCGGCGCGCGAGATGCCGGGCTCTTCCGCGAGGCGCGAGCGGATCGCGGCCGCGACGTCGGCCCGCAACAACGCCGCGTTCGCGCCGCGGTCGAAGAGCTGCGGCCCGAGCTCCGCGATCACCTCGCGGTGCACGCGGTTCTTCAGCGCGGCGAACGGGTCGAGCGGATGCTCTTCCTCGTCGATCCGTCCGGTGGCGAGTCTCTCGTACAGCTCCATCAGGCCGCCCTCCTCGTCAATCCGTCCATCCCGGGTAGCGGCTGCCCGGCCTCGCGGGCGAGCAGCAGGTGTGCAAGCTGGGTGATCGCCCGGGCCGCGCTCGAGCGGGGGCTCGACGCGACGATCGGTCGCCCCTCGTTGACCGAGCGGGTGACCGTGCGGTCGCTCGGGATCGAGACGTCGGGCGCGCGGCCGAGGATCTGCTCGACGTCGCGCGGCTCGATGCCGACACGCGAGCCCGAGCGGTTGAGAACGAGCAGCACGCCGGCGGGGTCGTGCCCCATCAGCGCGAGCGTCTCGAGGCCGAGCTTCGAGTCCTTGAGCGAGCCGGCGTCGAGCGTGCCGACGAGCACGAGATCGGTGGCCGCGTCGATCGCCGCGATCGCCTCCGGCGGGAACCCGGCGCAGGTGTCGACGACGACGTAGTCCTCCGTCGAGCGCAGCGTCTCCCAGACCTGGGCGAGGAGGTCGCCTCCGACGGCGGCGGCCTCGTCGGGGCGGACCGGGGCGAGCAGCGCCCGCAGGCCGGAGCGGTGCTTCACGGCGAAGCCGTCGAGCTTGCCGGCGTCGAGGCCGCCGCCGGCGCGGGCGAGGTCGTACAGCGTGCGGCGCGGCTCGAGGCCGAGCGTGAGCGCGAGGTCTCCGAACTGGAGGTCGAGGTCGACGGCCGTCGTGCGGCGGCCCTCCTTGGCGAGCGCGACGCCGAGGTTCGCCGAGAGCAGCGTCTTGCCGGTGCCGCCCTTGGGCCCGAGCACCGTCACGATGCGACCCGCCTTCGTGGCGCCCGGGCCGTGCTTGCGCGCCACGGCCTTCTCGATCGCGAAGGCGACCCGTTGCGGATCCTCCGGCAGGACGACGATGTCGTCCGCGCCGGCCGCGAACAGGCGCTCCATCAACCCGTTCGGCGGGTGGGACGAGAGCACGACGACCGGCCGGTCCGACCGGTGCGCGACCGCCTCCGCGACGAGCTCGATCGCCCGGTCGGAGTCTCCGTCGCAGCCGACGACGACGAGGTCGGCGGGGCCGGCGAGCGCGGCACGCCGGTCGCCGGCTCCGGTTGCCTGCTGCACGATCTCGAACCCGTCCGCGCTCGAGAGCGCGTGGGCGATCTCGCGCGGATCCACGTTCGTGTCGAGCGTGACGACGGTTCTCAGTGGGCGTCTCACGGCCGGCTCCTCACTTGCTTCCGGCGACGACGGGCTTCGTGCCGAGCAGGAGCGACTGGAGCGTGACGAGCGACGGCGCGACGGTCGGTGCGTCGACGCGCGGGCGGAGCACGAGCCAGACCTTGCCGTTCTCGGCCGCGTAGGCGACCTTCGCCGCCTCGACCGGGGTGACTTGCAGAACGACGTTCGAGCTCGTCTGCGAGCCGACCGAGGAGCCCGGGTGCGTGATCGTGAGCACCGGCACGTCCTGGAGCAGGGTCTTCACGACGGGCTGGCTGGTGCCGGCCGTGAGGCTCTGGACGCTGAAGCCGACGAGCACGTCGACGTGGTCGCCCTGCTGCACCTGGCCGGCGAGGCCGTGCGGCGCGTCGAGCGTGACGGCGACGGCCCGCTCGGAGCCGGTGAGGCGGGCGGCCAGGCCTCCCGCGGAGGCTCCGAAGGCGCTCGCGGTGATCTGCTCGCCGGGGAGGACGTCGCGGGTCGCGACCTGGTTGCGGATCGCGGCGGTGTCGACGACGGCGCCGCTCGTGAGCTGGTCCTTGCGCAGCGTCTGCACCTCGAAGTAGCCGCCCTCCACCGCGGTGGCGACGGACATGCCCTTCGGGATCGGCTGCTTTGCGACGAGCACCGAGGCGGCCGTGCCGCTGTCGCCGACGCTCGCGCGGTAGTGGTTGACGTAGACGAGCACCGCGACTCCGGCCGCGAGCGCCGCGAGCAGCGCGAGCGTCGCCGTGCCGGCCCTGGTGGATACGAGTCTGTGCGTGAATTCCATCGTGGTCTCCTTGGCTCGCAGCTACTTGGTCAGGACGGGCACGCACGGCCTCAGCGCGGTCGGATCGCAGCCCACCGAGGTGTCCGGATCCCCGGAGAGGTCGACGTACTTGACGAAGTGACCCCAGACGTCGCCGTGCGACGCGTCCTTCGGGTCGCCGGGGTAGGGCTCGTTGTCGCAGCCGGCCGGGGCCCCGTCCCAGCCGGTGATGTAGAAGGCGGCGAAGCTCAGCACCGGGACCTCGATGCCGGCGCCGCTGGAGCCGTCGAACGCCGACGTGCTGGTCACCACGAGGACGGCCAGCCTCGGGTCGTTCTCGGCCACCGCGGGGTAGTTGTTCGCCGTGCAGACGCCGTCCGGGGCGAATCGGTCGGTCATCCCCGACCGGATCTGGCCCAGCTTGTCCCCCGAACCCACGTTCGCGGTGACGACGCAGTCGGCGGGGTCGGCGCTCGCGTCGGGGCAGGCCCCAATCGGGTTGATCGAGTACGTGTTCGCGCAGCCCCCGGCGATCTGGTTGTAGAGATCCTTGCCGTTCCCGTCGATCGTGCCGCAGTCGAACGCGTAGTTGGCGCTCCCCGACGACGACGCCCAGCGCAGGAGGCGCGTCGGATCCGTCGGACAGCTGTAGTCGCCGCCCGAGCTGCCGGTGCACGGCTGAACGACCGTGAATGCCGCCAGCACGCCGACCGCGATGCTGGAGAACGCGTGTGGCCCAGGGGAAAGATCCGCGGACGGCGCGAGCTGGACTTCCTGGACCGGATCGGTCAGGTCGGTGCCCGGCACGTAGCAGCTGTAGGTGGCCCCTCCCGTTCCCGCGCAGCTCCCGACGGCGCCGCCGATCCCGACCTTCACGCTGCCCGACTTGCCCTTCGGGACAGTGACGCTTGCCGGAGCGTCGCTCGACCAGATCCTGAGGCCGCCCGTCGTGGCTCCGGGCTGCATCAGGAACGTGCAGGTCGTGCCGGGCACCGTCGCAGCGCCGGAGCAGGTCGACAGCTCGTTGCCCTTGCCGTCGAGGAACGTGACCGCCACCTGTTGCGGGTTGGTGTTCGGGATCGCCAGCGGCATCGAGGGGCGTCCGCTCGCCATCGGGTAGAGCTGCACGCGCGCCCGCGCGTTGATCGCCGCGACCGAGGAGAGACCCGGGATGAAGCTCGGGAAGAAGAAGGGGAGCCCCGCCTCCGTTGCCTTGACGTCGAAGACGTACGGCGCGGAGCACGGGCTCGCCGCCGGCGGGGGATCGTTGTCCAGCGTTCCGTTCGCCCAGTGGTCGCTCTGGTAGAGGACGTTGAC
>DATFMW010000545.1:0-2953 GCA_035266765.1 Gaiellaceae bacterium
GCCGGAGACGCTGCCCGGGTAGTCGTGCCAGTAGCGGGTGACGCGGCCGCAGCCGCAGCCGAAGTCGAGCACCGTTTCGAGCTCGTCGAGCGGGACGGCGGCGGCGATCGCGTCGTAGCCGGCGCGGCCGGCGCGCAGGAACCAGTCGGGGTCGGCGGAGCCGGCGACGCGCACCATCAGCGGGCGCGGCGGTAGGGGTGGGCCCTCGACGGGGACGACGCGGCCGGGCTTCAGCGCGACGAGCCGCTCGTAGGCGCGGAAGGAGGGTCCGATCAGGCCGAGGCGCTGGAGCAGGAGCAGGAGTTGCCGCTTCATCAGGGCGACGGTATAGCGTCGCGGGGTGGACGACGCGAAGCGAGCGGCGCTCGCCCGGGCGAAGGAGCGGCTCGACCGGCTCGACCTGTACCCACGGCCGGTGTCGCTGCGCGGCGTTCGCATCCTCGTCGCACCGTGGCTCTTCCGGCTGCCGTGGTTCCGCCGCTTCGACGGCTACGCCGCCCACTGGACGATCCTGCTCCGCTCGGAGGCGCTGCTCGCGGACGAGTCGCTCGTCGCGCACGAGCTCTGCCACGTCTGGCAGATGCAGCACCGGCCGCTGCGGATGCCGCTCTCGTATCTCGTCACCGGCTACGAGGACAACCCGTACGAGCGCGAGGCGCGAACGGCTGCCGGCATCTCCGTGCGGCGGGGCTAGACTCCGCCGCATGGCGCAGGCGCCAGCACTGCCGGCAGGGTTCGAGCTGCCGCTCGAGCCGCGGCTGCCGCGCATCGGATCGGTCGACGCGGTGGCGCTCGAGGAGCGCGCCGCCTCGCTCGCGAAACGGTCGATCAAGAAGGATGCGAAGGTCTGGGCGCTCCGGCTTGCGATCCGGGCGACCGATCTGACGACGCTCGAGGGCGCCGACACGCCCGGCAAGGTCGCCGCGCTCGCCTCGAAGGCGATCCGTCCCGATCCCGGCGATCCGAGCGTGCCCTCGGTTGCCGCCGTCTGCGTCTACCCGAACCTCGTTCCGGCCGCGCGGGCGCGGCTCGAGGGGACGGGGGTCAAGGTGGCCGCGGTCGCGACCGGGTTCCCGTCCGGCCAGTACCCGACCGCGGTGAAGGTCACGGACGTGCGCAGCGCAGTCGACCTGGGCGCGGACGAGATCGACATGGTGATCGATCGGGGCGCGTTCCTCTCGGGCCGCTACGCGAAGGTCTACGACGAGATCGTCCAGGTGAAGGAGGCGTGCGGCGGCGCCCACCTGAAGGTGATCCTCGAGACCGGCGAGCTCGGCACCTACGACAACGTGCGGCGCGCGACGCTGCTCGCGATCGCCGCGGGTGCCGACTTCGTGAAGACGTCGACGGGGAAGATCAACCCGGCGGCGACGCTTCCGGTCGCGCTCTGCATGCTCGAAGCGGTGCGCGACGTCCACGTGGAGACGGGCCGGCGCGTCGGCTTCAAGGCGGCCGGCGGGATCCGGCAGGCGAAGCAGGCCGTGCAGCACCTCGTGCTCGTCCACGAGACGCTCGGGCCCGAGTGGCTGACGCCGGAGCTGTACCGGCTCGGCGCCTCGTCGCTCCTCAACGACATCCTGATGCAGCTCCGCAAGGGGCAGACCGGCATCTACCAGAGCCCCGACTACTTCACGGTCGACTGATGGGGATGCATTTCTTCACTTCCGTGACGAAATCGGCACCCCCGCGGCACACCTTCCGGCCTACTCTCTGCCCCACCCAACAGGGCGGGGGGTGGGTGGTGGGGGGAGGCGCCCGGCCCGCCCGGAGAAGCCATGGCTGATCTGGACCCCCGCGGCGACGGGACGCCGGTTCCGGCCGGCTGGACATACGCGCCCGCGCCCGAGTCGCGCGACGTCGTCCGCCTCCAGGACGTCTATGGCCACTTCGTCGGCGGCGAGTGGCTCGAGGCGACAGAGCGCTACGAGACGATCTCGCCTGCGAGCGAGGAAGCGCTCGCCGTCGTCGGGCAGGGCACGGCGGCCGACGTCGACCGCGCCGTCGCGGCCGCACGCGACGCCTACGCGAACCGCTGGTCGGAGCTGCCCGGCTCGGAGCGGGCGAAGTACCTGTTCCGGATCGCGCGACTGCTCCAGGAGCGCGCGCGCGAGTTCGCCGTGCTCGAGTCGCTGAACGGCGGCAAGCCGATCAAGGAGTCCCGCGACGTCGACCTGCCGCTCGCCGCCGCGCACTTCTTCTACTACGCCGGCTGGGCGGACAAGCTCGAGTACGCGTTCCCGAACCGGCGTCCGCACCCGGTCGGCGTCGCCGGCCAGATCATCCCCTGGAACTTCCCGCTCCTGATGCTCGCCTGGAAGGTCGCGCCCGCGCTCGCGTGCGGCAACGCCGTCGTCCTCAAGCCGGCGGAGACGACCCCGCTCACCGCGCTCCTCTTCTGCGACGTGCTCCGCCAGGCGGAGCTGCCGGCCGGGGTCGTCAACGTCGTCACGGGCGACGGCCGCACCGGCGCCGCGCTCGTCGAGCACGACGGCGTCGACAAGATCGCGTTCACCGGCTCGACCGACGTCGGCAAGGCGATCCAGCGGCGGCTCGCAGGCAGCGGCAAGCGGCTCACGCTCGAGCTCGGCGGCAAGGCGGCGAACATCGTCTTCGACGACTGCGCGCTCGACCAGGCGGTCGAGGGGATCGTGAACGGGATCTACTTCAACCAGGGGCACGTCTGCTGCGCCGGCTCGCGCCTCTTCGTCCAGGAATCGATCGCCGAGCCCCTGATCGAGAAGCTCAAGCGCCGCCTCGAGACGCTCCGCGTCGGCGACCCGCTCGACAAGAACACCGACGTCGGTGCGATCAACTCGGCGCAGCAGCTCGCGAAGATCGCCGAGCTCGTCCAGTCGGGCCGCGACGAGGGCGCGGAGATCTACCAGCCGCCGTGTCACCTCCCCGAGCAGGGCTACTGGTTCGCGCCGACGGTCTTCACGAACGTCGCGCAGAG
>DATFMW010000546.1:0-3834 GCA_035266765.1 Gaiellaceae bacterium
CGTTCGGCGGCTGACGCTCCGTGCGCGTCCTCGTTCTCACCACGTCGTACCCGCGCGGGCCGGAGGATCCGGCGGGCCGCTTCGTCGCGGACGCCGTCGAGGGCGTGCGCGCGCAGGGCGTCGACGTGTCCGTCGTCTCGCCCGCCGGGTTCCGCCACTTCGGGATCGCCTACGGACACGGGATCGCCGGGAACCTGCGCGCGCGGCCCTGGCTCGTGGCGCTCGTCCCCGTGTTCCTCTGGTCGTTCCGGCACGCCGCGGCCCGCGCGGCGCGGGACGTCGACCTCGTCCACGCCCACTGGCTCGCCGCTGGCGCGGTCGCGGCGACGCTGGGCAAGCCGTACGTCGTCCAGGTCTGGGGCACCGACGTCGAGCTGGCGCGGCGCGTGCCGTGGCTTGCGCGGCCGGTGCTGCGGCGCGCGCGGCTGGTGCTCGCCGCCTCGACGGCGCTCGCGGCCGAGGCGGAGGCGCTCGGGGCGCGCGAGGTCGCGGTCGTCCCGAGCGGTGTCGCGATCCCGGACGAGGTCGGCGAGTCGGAGGAGCCGCCGCACGTCCTCTACGTCGGCCGGCTCTCCGAGGAGAAGGGCGTGCTCGAGCTCGTGGAGGCCTGCGGCGACGATCTGCCGCTCGTCGTCGTCGGCGACGGGCCGTTGCGGGCGCGTGTGCCGCAGGCGGTCGGGTTCGTGCCGCCGGACGCGCTCGGCCCGTTCTACGAGCGGGCCGCCGTCGTCGCGGCTCCGTCACGGCGAGAGGGCTACGGCGTCGCCGCGCGCGAGGCGATGGCGTGGGGCCGCCCGGTCGTCGCGAGCGCCGTCGGCGGGCTCCCGGACGCGGTCGACGACGAGGTGACCGGGCTGCTCGTGCCGCCGCGCGACCCGGCGGCGCTCCGCGCCGCGCTCGAGCGGTTGCTCGGCGACGGGGAGCTGCGTGCGCGCCTCGGTGCCGGTGCACGCGAGAAGGCGCGGCGGGAGCTGGTGCCGGAGGCGGCGGCCGGCGCGCTCGTCACCGCCTACCGAGCTGCAGGTCAGTGAAGGAGGCCCGTCCCGCGCGCTCAGGGCAGAAGCTCGAACGCGTCGCGGTGGCGTGGCCTGACCGCACCGAAGTGGCGGCGGTCGAGCGTCACGACGATCGGCGCCTCCAGTCGCTCGGCCAGGGCGATCACCGAGGCGTCGGTCCCGCCGAGCGGAAAGTCTGCGTACTCGTCGACGAGCTGCGCCATACGGGTGAAGTCCTCGGCGTCGGGCGCCTCGACGTCCAGAGCGCCGAGCCCGCGGAGGAACGCGGCCTCGGCTGCCGGCCCCAGCCGCCGCCCGACGAAGTAGGTGGCCTCTGCGATCACCAGCGCCGGTACGACGAGCCGCAGCTCCGGGCTCGAGAGAGTGGCCAGCGAGCGGGCATGGTCGGCGTCGTCGGCGTCGGCTGCGGCGTAGAGCGGGCCGGCGTCAACGACCGCGAGCGTCGCCATCCCACTCTCGCGCCAGCAGCTCCTCCATCTCCCGCGCGGTGGTGCGGTGGCCGCTGTGTCCGAGTGCCGCGAACGGCAGCTCGCGTGGTTCGTCGGCGGTGAGTCCGAGGTATCGAGCCAGAGCATCGCGGGCGATCTCCGACGCCGAGCGGTTGCGGCGGCGGGCCTCCCGCGCGAGGGCGCTGGCCAGATCGTCGGGAAGCGAGATGCTTGTGCGCTTCATACGCGCATACTAACACCATCCTCGAACAGTCGACTTCCACGAGCCGCGAAGCAGCGGCTCCTTCGCTCTCGTCGTCGCGGCGCCAGCCCCGATCGATCCGGTAGCGCTCGGCGAGTGCCTTCGGGATCGCCGCAGAGGACGCAGCTACTGTGCCGCCGTCGCGAGCGGCGCGTGCGCCGCGATGGCGTCGAAGTCGGCGTCCTGGTGTAGCAGGGCGATCTCGTTCCTGATGGCGACCGTCGCGATCAGGCAGCCCGGCAGCCGACGGATCGTCGCTCCTGCGCGTCGGCAGGCCCTGTAGAGCGCCGCCGCCGCCTCGTGGTCGGACGGCTCGTCGAGCGGCAGGAACCGGCAGCGGTCGAGCAGGCGGCTGAGGTCGCGGGCCTGCCGCTCGTCGCGCGCGCCGCACAGGACCTCGAGCAACACGATGCCCGTGGTGGCGATCGGCTCGTCGGTCTCGAGAGCGGTCGCGAGCCTCCGGTCGGCCGGGCTGCCCGTTGCGCGCAGGTATTCGATCCAGGCGGAGCTGTCGACCAGGATCACGGCGAGTGGCGGTAGCCCGAGCGCAGCTCGTCCAGGTCGCCCTGCCAGCCGCTACCGCGCATCGCGAGCGCTTCCTCGCGGTCCATCGGCTCGAGATCGAGCCGATGCAGCGCCAGGTCGATCGCGGCGCGCTTCGTGCGCAAACCGTAGCGGCGCATGACCCGCGCCACGAGAGCCTCGTCCACGTCGACATTGGTGCGTGCCATGTGTAGACAATACACCCCCGCGGGTCGCCGGACGCTGCGGCCCGCCCGCGCCGGAGTTCCCCACGCCCTGCCCCGCGCGCCGCCTACGCGGCGTCCGCGCGGCGGACGACGTAGTTCCCGAGCACGAGCACGTCCATGTGCGTGCGCAGGAACGTCTCGACCGCCTCGGCGGGCGTCATCACGATCGGCTCGTCCTCGTTGAAGGATGTGTTGAGCAGCAGCGGGACGCCCGTGAGGCGCCGGAACTCCTCGATCAGGCCGTAGTAGAGCGGCTCGACGTCCCGCTCCACGGTCTGGACGCGGCACGTGTCGTCGACGTGGTTCGCGGCCGGGATCTCCGCCCGCCGCTCCGGCCGCGTCTTGTAGACGAGCATCATGAACGGAGAGGGGGCGTCCTGGGCGAACCAGGCACCGGTCTCCTCGGCGAGGATCGAGACGGCGAACGGCCGGAACGGCTCGCGATGCTTGATCCGTGCGTTCAGGATGTCCTTCAGCTCCGGTCGGCGCGGGTCGGCGACGATCGAGCGGTGCCCGAGCGCTCTCGGGCCGAGCTCCATCCGCCCCTGGAACCAGCCGACGACCGCCCCCTCCGTGATCCAGCCGGCGACCGCGGGCAGAAGCGCCTCGTCCTCGAGCCGGACACTCTCGAGCCCGGCGGCCGCAAGCGCCGCCGCGCATTCCGCGTCGGAGTAGTGGGGGCCCGCGTCCGCGTGCCGCTGCTCCGGGCCGCGCGGCTCGCCGAGGACGCGGTTCCAGACGTGGTAGGCGGCGCCGACCGCGGTGCCCGAGTCGCCGACCGCGGGCGGGGCGTAGACGCGCTCGAACGGCGTCTCGGGCCGGATTCGCCCGTTCGCGACGGCGTTGAGGGCGACGCCGCCTGCGAGGCACAGGTCGCGGAGACCCGTTCGCTCGTGCAGTTGCCGTGCGAGGTGGAGGTAGACCTCCTCGAGCCGTTCCTGGAGCGCGGCCGCGACGTCCATGTGGTGCGCGTCGAGCGGAGCATCCGGTTCGCGCGGCGGTCCGAGCGCCTCGACGAACCGGTCCGAGAAGATCCGCGCCATCGTCGGGGCGCCCTCGTCCCAGAGCATGTCCACGCCCTCTTCGTCATGGGTGAACCAGTCGAGGTTGAGCTGGAAGAGGTCGCCGTGCGGAGCCACGACCTCGCGCAACGTCCGCCGGTAGGGGGCCGGGTCGCCGTACGGGGCGAGCCCCATCACCTTGCCCTCGTCGCCGTAGTGCGGGAACCCGAGCCACTGCGTCACGGCCGCGTAGAGCATGCCGAGCGAGTGCGGGAAGAGGACGCGGTCGAGCACCTCGAACGAGCTGCAGCTGCCGACTGCCGTCATCGTCGAGCAGAAGTCGCCGAAGCCGTCCACCGAGAGGATCGCAGCCTCCTC
>DATFMW010000547.1:0-3717 GCA_035266765.1 Gaiellaceae bacterium
GCCAGGTTCGCGCTCAAGCAGCGGGCCGGCGGGATGGTCGTGCCGGTGCTCACCGCGCTGATCGCATTCCTGCTCGGCGGCGTCGTCGTGCTCGCCACCGGCCACAACCCGTTGCTCGCCTACCGCGACATCTTCAACGGCGCCGGGCTGAACTGGGTCTTCCATCCGACCACAAACGTCGCGGACACCTCGGCGTACAACCTGTCGCAGACGCTCCTCCAGACGACGACGCTGATCCTCTGCGGACTCGCGGTCGCCTTCGCCTTCCGCTGCGGCATGTTCAACATCGGCGGCCAGGGCCAGTACTTCATCGGGCTCTACGTCGCGAACTGGGTCGGCTACGACCTCGCCGGCATGAATCCCGTGCTGCACATCCTGCTCGCCATCGGCGCCGCGACGCTCGCCGGCGCGCTCTGGGCGGGGATCGCCGGCTTCCTCAAGGCGACCGTCGGGGCGCACGAGGTGATCTCGACGATCATGCTCAACTGGATCGCGATCTGGCTCGGCGAGTGGCTGTTCGGCGACGGCGGGCCGCTCCAGAACGCGCTCACGCCGACGGTTCCGATCTCGAACGACGTGGCCGACTCGGCGAAGCTCCCCGTCTTCTGGGGCGAGCAGGAGCTGCAGGGCCTCCATGTCGGGTTCTTCGTCGCGCTCGCCGCGCTCGTCGTCTTCTGGGTCATCCTCAACCGCACGACGCTCGGGTACGAGGTGCGCGCGGTCGGCTTCAACCCCGAGGCGGCGGCGTACGGCGGCATCAGCGTCGGGAAGAACCTCGTGCGGGCGATGGCGATCTCGGGCGCCTTCGCCGGGCTGGCGGGCGCGCTCGACATGCTCGGCTACCTCTACCACTTCGGCCAGAGCGACATCCCGGCCAACTCCGTCGGCTTCCTCGGCATCGCCGTCGCCCTGCTCGGCCGCAACACCGCGATCGGGACCGGCCTCGGCGCGCTCCTCTTCGGGGCGCTTCTCTTCGGCACGACGCATGGGCTGAGCTCGGGCGTCATCGATCCCCAGCTCGCCGGAAACCTCACGTACATGATCCAGGGCCTGATCGTGCTCTTCGTCGGCGCGGACATCCTGATCCTCTACATCTGGAACGCGCGCCGGAAGCTCCGCCCGAAGGCGAAGACTGCGAGGGCGCCGGCATGAGCACGTGGACGAACCGTCTGGACAATCCGGTGAGCACGCGCCTGCGCGATCCGGCCACGAGCGGCTACGCCGGCCTCGCGCTCGGCGTGCTCGCGGCGTTGCTCGCCATCCCGCCGGTGCAGACGCGCACGATCACGTGGCCGATCGTCGTCGGGGTCGTCGCCGCTGTTCTCGGCATCTGGACGGTGGCCCGCGGCCGGCGGAGGCTCGGGTACGGGGCCGTCGTCGCCGGCGTCCTCGGCATCGGCCTCGGCATCCTCGCCACGCGCTCCGGGATCGACAACCTCAACGCCGTCTTCAACGCCAACCTGATCGGGCAGACGTTCGCCTTCGCGACGCCGCTCGTCTTCGGCGCGATCGCCGGGATGTTCTCCGAGCGCAGCGGCGTCGTGAACATCGGCCTCGAGGGGATGATGCTGATGGGCGCCTTCTGGGGCGTCTACGGCGCCGACAAGGGCGGCACGTGGGTCGTCGGCCTCCTCGTCGGCATGGCCAGCGGCGGCATCCTCGCGCTCATCTACGCGTACTTCGCGATCCATCTGCGTGCCGACCAGATCGTCGGCGGGACGGCCGTCAACTTCCTCGCGCTCGGGATCACGGGCTACTTCTTCTTCCAGCTCTACCACGGCGAATACGTCTCGTCCGGCGTTTCGACGATCCCGGACATGCGAATCCCGTTCGTCAGCAACTGGCGCTTTCTCGGCCCGGCGATCGGCGACCTCAACCTCATGGTGTGGGCCGGCTTCGCGCTCGTCGTCGTCTCGTACATCGTCATGTTCAAGACGCCGATCGGCCTGCGGATCCGCGCCTGCGGCGAGCATCCGCGCGCCGCCGACACCGTGGGCATCAACGTCTACGCCGTCCGCTACGGCGCGGTCGTGCTCAGCGGGCTGCTCGCCGCAGCCGGCGGCGTCTATCTCTCCGACGGGTTCGGCGGCGGCACGTTCAACGACAACATGACCGCCGGCCGCGGCTTCATCGCGCTCGCGGCGATGATCTTCGGCAACTGGCGGCCGGCGGGAGCATTCGGGGCGGCGCTGCTCTTCGGCTTCTCGAGCGCGGTCGCGCTCCGGCTCCAGGTCTACTCGCCCTCGGCATCGACGCTCTTCAACGTGCTGCCCTACGTCCTGACCCTGATCGCGGTCGCAGGCGTGATCGGCCGCACCGTGGCGCCGGCGGCCGACGGCAAGCCGTACGCGAAGCAGTAGCGGCGGCCGGCTACGCGCCGATCGCGACCATGCGGTCGATCGCGAGGCGGGCGCGGGCGGCGAGCTCGGGCTCGACGGTCACCTCGGGGCGCCCGTCGCGGAGCGCGTCCCGCACCTTCTCGAGCGTGGTCAGCTTCATGTAGCGGCAGATCGCGTCCTCTCGCACCGGCTCGAACCGCTTCCCGGGCGCCTCGCGCTCGAGCCGGTGGAGGATACCCGTCTCGGTCGCGACGAGGAACCGCTCCTTCGGCGAGCGGCGCGCGTAGTCGATCATCTTCTCGGTCGAGAGGATCTGCGTCCGCTCGTTCGCAAACGCCATCGCCTGGCTCGCGCAGCCGCATTCGGGATGGACGAGGAGGTCGGCGTCGGGCGCGTCTCGCTCCCAGCGCTCGATGTCCGCGGGCCGGATGCCGGCGTGGACGTGGCACTCGCCCATCCAGATCGTGAGCTTCCGGCCGGTCTCGCGCTCGAGCCACAGGCCGAGGAAGACGTCGGGCAGGAAGAGGATCTCCCGGTCGGACGGGATCGCCTCGATCACCTGCTTCGCGTTCCCCGAGGTGCAGCAGTAGTCGCTCTCCGCCTTGACCTCGGCGGTCGTGTTGACGTACGAGACGACGAGTGCGCCGGGGTGCTCCGCCTTCCAGGCGCGAAGCTGCTCCCCGGTGATCGAGTCGGCGAGCGAGCAGCCCGCGTCGAGGTCGGGCAGCAGGACGGTCTTCTCCGGGCTGAGGATGACCGCGGTCTCGGCCATGAAATGGACGCCGCAGAAGACGATCGTGTCCGCGTCGGTCGCGGCCGCCTCGCGGGAGAGGCCGAGCGAGTCGCCGACGACGTCGGCCACGTCCTGCACCTCGGGGCGCTGGTAGTTGTGGGCGAGGATCACCGCGTTGCGCTCCTGCGCGAGCGCGCGGACCTCGTCGTGCAGCTCGCTGTGGACTGCGGTGCTCATAGGACCTCCAGGGAGACGTGGAGCGAGCGCGCGCCGTGCGTGAGCGCGCCCACGGAGATGAAGTCGACGCCGGTCTCGGCGAAGGCGCGAACCGTCGCGAGCGAGATGCCGCCGGAGGCCTCGAGCTCGGCGCGCCCGGCGACGAGCGCGACGGCCTCGGCCACCTGCGCGGGGGTCATGTTGTCGAGCAGGATCCGCTCGACCCCGGCCTCGAGCGCCTCGCCGACCTGGCCGAGCGTCTCGGCCTCCACCTCGATGGGCAACGGCCCTCGTTGCGCCCGCAACGCGGCCACGGCCGGCCCGATCCCGCCGGCGAGCCGAAGGTGGTTCTCCTTGACGAGAACGGCGTCGTAGAGGCCGGCGCGATGGTTGCAGCCGCCGCCGCAGCGGACGGCGTACTTCTCGAGC
>DATFMW010000548.1:0-9135 GCA_035266765.1 Gaiellaceae bacterium
ACGACGAGCGGTCGTACGCCCGCACGCTGGCGGAGCGCTACGGGACCCGGCACGAGGAGCTCGAGGTCGAGCCGGCCCCGGAGCTCCTCGAGCGCGTCGCGCAGGCCTTCGACGAGCCCTTCGGCGACGAGGCGGCGCTGCCGACGCTGCTCGTCTGCGAGGCGACGCGCCGCCACGTCAAGGTCGCGCTCGTCGGCGACGGCGGCGACGAGTCGTTCGCGGGCTACGAGCGCTACGCGGCGATGGGGCTCGCCGAGCGGGTACCGGCTCCGGTCGCCGCCGTGGGCGCGCGACTCCTGCGTGCCTTGCCCGCCGGCCGCACCGAGCGCCGGTCGACGGTCTTCCGCGCCGCCCGGTTCCTCGAGGCGGCGGCGGCGCCGCGGGCGGAGCGCTATGCGGAGCTGATGCAGGTCGTGCCGCTCGCGACGCGCCGCGACCTCTGGACGGACGAGGCGCGGGCGGAGCTCGGCCCGCTCGTCTCCCCCGGCTTCCTGCTCGGGCGACCGCCCGCACCCGGGATCGCAGGACTCCAGCTGCTGGACATGGTCAGCTACCTCCCGGGTGACCTGCTCCCGAAGTCGGACATCGTCTCGATGGCGCACTCGCTCGAGTTGCGCTCGCCGCTCCTCGACCACCGCGTCGTCGAGCTCGGCCTCTCGCTGCCGGACGGGCTGAAGCTCTCGGGCCGGGAGGGCAAGCAGGCGCTGCGGCGCGCCTTCGCCGACGACCTGCCGCCGGTCGTCGCGGGCCGCGGCAAGTCCGGTTTCGGCGTGCCGCTCGCGCGCTGGTTCCGCGGCGAGCTGCGCGAGCCGGCGCGGGAGCTGCTCCTCGGCGAGCGCGCGCGGGAGCGCGGCTGGTTCCGCCCGGAGACGGTCGAGCGCCTGCTCGGCGAGCACGAGCGGGGCCGGGCCGACCACGGGCACCGCCTCTGGACGCTCGTGATGCTCGAGCTCTGGCTCCGCGCGCACGTCGAGGCCACGGCATCCGCGGCGGTCGCCTGATGCGCCTCCTCACGTTCCTGGGGCGGCGCTCGCGTCGCGATCCATCGTTCGGCGGGACGAGGACAGTACGTCTGGGTACGGACTCGGTCCGCCGGACCTCGGAGCGTGGCGCGAGCGTCGTCAGCCTGTCGCGGAGCCCGGCTCCGCCGGGCGGGAGCGAAAGGCGGCCAGGGACGTGAGGGTTCTCCACGTGCACCGGATGCGGGGAATCGGCGGCTCCGAGCGCCATCTTCTGACGCTCCTGCCGGCGCTCGCCGAACGCGGAGTCGACGTCCGCTTCGTCGGACTCGACGACCCGACCTGGAACCCGGTCGACTTCTACGGCGCGCTGCGCGTACCGGCGGCCCGGATCCCGGCCCCGCGTGACCTCGACCCGCTGCTCCTCGCCCGCCTCGCAATCCGCATGAGGGCCGACGTCGTCCACACCCATCTCGTCCACGCCGACGTCTACGGCGGGCTCGCCGCGACGCTGCGCGGCGCGCGACTGGTCTCGACGAAGCACAACGACGACCCGTTCCGGGTCGGCCCGTTCCGCCACGTCGAGCGCGGCCTCGCCCGACTCTCCGACCGGATCGTCACGATCACCGACGCGCTCCGAACGTTCACGATCGAGCGGGTCGGCATCCCGGCGGAGAAGGTCGAGACGATCCACTACGGCATGGACGACCTTCCCGAACCGTGGGGCGAGAACCCGCCGGACGATGTGCCCGAGGGGGCGCGGGTCCTGCTCGCGGTCTCGCGCCTGACCCGCCAGAAGGGGATCGACGTCGCCGTGCGTGCTCTCGCGTCGCTGCCGGACGACACGGTGCTCGTCGTGCTCTCGAGCACGCAGGAGGAGCGGGAGGGCCTCGAGCTGCTCGCGCGCGAGCTCGGCGTGGCGCGGCGGCTGCACCTCCTCGGCCGCGTCCCCGACGTGGCCGCCTGGTTGCGCCGCGCCTCCGTGCTCGTCCACCCGGCCCGCTGGGAGGGGTTCGGGCTCGCCGTGCTCGAGGCGATGCTCGCCGGACTGCCGGTGGTGGCCTCGAACGTCAGCTCGCTGCCGGAGCTCGTCCACGACGGCGAGACCGGGGTCCTCGTCCGCCCCGACGACCCGTCGGCGCTCGCACTCGGGATCGCCCGCGCGCTCGAGGATGGGGAGCGGCTCGGCGCCGCCGGCTGCGAGCGCGCCCGCAGCGAGTTCTCGGTCGCCGCGATGGCCGACCGGACAGCGGCGCTCTACGAGCGGCTCGAAAGCGCCGCGTCGTAGAGGAGCTCGGTCCGGTCGGTGCAGAACGTCTGCTGAAAGCGCGCGAGCGCGCGGCGGCGGCCCTCCTCGCCCATCGCCCGAGCGAGCTCGAGGTCGCCGGCCACCCGGATGATCGCGTCGCGGAGCGGCCCCGCTTCGCCCGACGGCACGAGCACGCCGGTCTCGCCGTCGCGGACGAGCTCGCCGAGGCCGCCGATCTCGGCCGCGATCACGGGCCGCGCCCGCTCCATCGCCTCGAGCGCGACCATGCCGAAGCCCTCGCCCATCGACGGGACGACGACGGCGACAGAGCGCTCGATCGCCGCCTGGATCGGGGTGACCTGCCCGAGGAACCGCACGGAGCCGCCGACGCCGAGCTCCTGTGCGATCGCCTTCAGCGCGGGCTCGAGCGGGCCGCGTCCGGCGATGTCGAGCTCGAGGTCGGGCAGCTGCCGCCGCGCCTCGGCGAACGCGCGCAGGAGGACGATGTGCCCCTTGATCGGGATCAGGCGCCCGACGCAGAGGAGCCGGCGCCCCGCATCCGCATACGGCGGCGGGGTGCCGTTCGGGTCGATCCCGTAGTGGACGATGTCGAAGCTCTCGCCGTCGAAGCCCTCGACGTCCTCGAGGTACCGCGCGAGCCCGCGCGAGATCGCGATATGGACGTGCGCGAGGCTTGCCACCGCCCGGTCGGCGAGGCCGAAGTACGGGGTCTCGCGGAACCAGTTGAAGCCGTGCTTGGTGGAGAAGCGCACCGGCACGCGGACGGCGGCCCCGGCGAGCAGGCCGTACGCGTCGGCGTGGACGAGGTGCGTGTGCAGGATCGCCGGTCGCGTCCGCAGGAGGTACGCGACGAGCCGGACGAACGCGAACGGGTCGACGTCGGCGCGCAACGGGATCGCATCGAGCGGCACGCCTCGCGCACGCAGCGCCTCCGCGAAGTCCCACGCGCCCGGCTCGTGCTCGTGCAGCATCAGCATCCGCACGTCCCAGCCGCGCTCGCGCAGCCGCGGCAGGAGCGCGAGCAGGTGCGCCTCCGACCCGGAGATGCCCGCGACCTTCTGCAGATGGAGGATCAGACCCGGTCTCACGCCCCTGGCCGCCTTTCGCTCACGCCCCCCGCCAGCCCCAGGATCGCATCCGCCCACGTCTCGACCGAGTGCTGCCGTGACACGCGCTCGCGCAGCTCGCGACCGATGGCGTGTCGCTCCTCGTCGCCGAGCGCGGCGAGCGCCTGGATCCGGTCGGCGAAGGTCTCCGGACGGTCGCGCTCGAACGCAAGCGGCGGCTCGATCCCGGCGAACAGCGTGTCGAACGCCTCGTGCGAGGCGAGCACCGGCCGGCAGGACGAGCACGCCTCGAGCACGATCTTGTCGGGTGAGATGAAGTCGGACGCCACGACGTCGGCCGCAGCGTAGATCGGCGGCAGCTGGGTGCGCGGCGTCGGCCCGCCGACCGAGGCGAACTCGCTGTAGCCCGGACGGGCGACGAGCGCCTCGAGCTCGCGCTTGTAGCTCTCCTCCGCGGGCGACCCGGTCGTCCCGTAGAGGTCGATGCGCGCGTCGACGCCGCGCTCACGGACGATCCGCACGCCCTCCACCATCTCGTCGAGGCGCTTCGGCCGCGAGTAGCGGCCGAGCGAGATCACGCGGAACGGTCGCCCCGCAGCCGGATTCGGCGGCTGGCAGGGGAACTCGGCAAGGTCGATCCCGTGCCCGATCCCGTGCAGCTTGCGCGAGCGCAGCGGAAACGAGCGCTCGTCGAGGCTGAGCATGTGCGTGCAGACGGCGTTCGCCATGCGCAGGACGACATGGTTCTTCCAGTGCGTGTACCAGAGCAGCAACGGCACGCCGCGGGCGCGGACGAACGGCGCCGCGACGACCGTGTACAGCGGCACCATGTGCCCGATCACCGCGAGCGGCGCCTCGCGCAGCTCGGAAACGAGCGCCGCCACGTAGCGCGCCGCCCGCCGGGGCCGCGTCGGCGCTCCGAAGACGCGGAGGCGGCAGTTTTCCGGCAGGACGCCCTCGACCCCGCGGTCGCAGAGCACGACGACCTCGTCCACGCGGCGCGCAAGCGCCGCGATCTTCGCGCGCGTGGCGCCGAGGTTGGAGTCGGCCGGGTCGACGACCTGGGTGATGAAGATCAGCCTGCGCAGAGCCTGCTCCTAGAAGACGTCGGAGTCCCCGAGCGAGAAACGGTACGCGTCGCGGCCGCGCGGAAGCGACACCCCCGGCTGGAACGGGAGGCCGACGAGGTGGATCTCGGCGTTCGTCGGCAGGAAGCCGGCCGCGAGGTATAGCCCGCGCTCGCCGGCGTTCGGAGCGGCGAGCACGACGTCGGCGTCGGCGGCCCGGACGCAACGGCGGAGGAGCCGGAGGCCGTCACCGCCCACGAGCTCGCAGACGAGGCCGGCAGAGATGCCTTTGAAGACGTTCCAGCCGACGACCGCGAAGCCGCGCGCGGTCGAGAAGCTCGCGTAGGGACGCGGCGAGGCGCGGTAGCGCCAGTTCAGGTACTCCGCGCTCTTGACGACGTGGCTGCCCCAGCCCGGAGCGGCGCGGCGGTAGATCTCCTCGTGCCGCGGCCCGAACTCCTCGACCGCGCCGCGGACGCCGCCGGCAGGGCTCGCATGTGCGCGCAGCCGGCGCGCCGCCCGGATCGGCCGCTTCGGCCGTGCCCAGAGCCGCAGACCGCAGACGCGCTCCCAGCCGAGCCGGCCGACGAAGATCGGGGTGGAGGCATCGTTGGAGAAGCCGAACGCCGCCGCCGCGCCGGCCTCCGCCGAGCGCTCGTCGTTGCGGACCTCGAGAGCCGAGAAGACACCCTTGCCGCGCGCCGCCGGGCTCGTCATCACGTGGTGCGTGGCCGCCACGTCCGCGTCGCGGCCGCCCAGAACCCAGCGCGCGGTCGAGTGCGCGGCAGCGCCGACCACCCTCCCGTCCACCTCGGCAAGGCTGACCGAGAATCGGCCGGCCGGGTTCTGCTCGAACCACCAGTCGAACTCCTGCTCCGACCAGCCCGCACCCTCGTACACCTCACGCATGAGCGCGAGGAAGTCGGCGCGGCGAGCGGGCTCGTACGGGACGATCTCGAAGCCGCTCACCGCGACCCCCTCACCGCGACGAGGTGCCGAGCGCGGCGTTGAACAGCCGCCGGGCGTGCGTGCCGGTGACGGTGTCCTTGACGGCGATCAGGTCACAGGCGCCTGCGAGGACGAGTTCGAACGTCCGCGGCGAGTACGGCTCGACGTTGTAGCGGCGCAGCTGGAGCGGGTCGCTGCGGGGCGTGTTCGCACCGGACACGGCCGTGAAGGCGATGTCGTAGCCGGCCTGCTTGACGAGGCTCGGATGGACGGGCTTGTAGTCGGCCTCGGAACCCTTCACGTAGGAGAACGCCCGCACCGGGCGGCCGAGCCCCTCCTCGAGCTTCACCTTCGAGATCGCGATCTCGCGCGCCGCCTCGTCGATCTCGAGCTCCGCGAGCGGCTTGTGGCTGATGCCGTGCGACTCGATCCGCACGCCGTAGGCCTCGAGCTCCCGCATCTCGTCCCAGTCCACGGTCGGGTTGTGCACGCCGAGCGCGCGCAGGTGGCGCTCGTGCGGCAGCGGCCGGCTCTCGCCGACGTAGGCGATCGGCACGAACTGGACTGCCGGGTAGCCGTGCTGGCGCAACACCGGCGCCGCGTTGACGAGGTTGTCGCGGTAGCCGTCGTCGAAGGTGATCAGCACGGCGCCCGCCGGCAGCGCCTTCCCCTCGAGGTAATGGGCGAGGACGGCGTCGAGGTCCACGACGACGTAGCCGAACTCCCGGAGCTGCGCCATCTGCTCGTCGAAGCGCGAGACGGGCATCGACATCCGGTTGCCCGGCAGGTCGTTGACCTTGTGGTACATGAGGACGCGCAGGCTGCGGTCGTCGCCGTTCGCCGCGCCGATGCCGCTCGCGGTCTCCCCGATCGCGCGATAGACCGAGTTCTTCAGCGCCTGCTTGATCTGCTCGCGCACGGGGCCAGTGTAGGTCGCAGGCTATGAACGGGGAATCGCGGCAGAGAGCGACGCGGCCACACGGGCGATCTCGTCGTCGAGCAGATGCGGGTGGATCGGCAGCGAGAGCACCTCACCGGCGAAGCGGGTCGCGTTCGGCCCGCCTCCGCCGCGACGGGGTGCCGCCGCCGCGAACGGCAGCGCCGAGAGCGGCGACGAGTAGTGGACGAGCGTCGCGACGCCGTGCTCCTCGAGCACGCGCCGGACGCGGTCGCGGTCGGCCACTCGCACGACGTACTTGTGGAAGACGTGCTCGCGGCCCGTAGCCGGTTCGGGCGCGATCGCCGCGAGCGGGGCCAGCGCCTCCGAGTACGCGGCCGCGGCGCGCTGCCGGCCCCGCAGCCACTCCTCCTCGCGGGCGAGCTTCACCGAGAGCACCGCGGCCACGAGCGACGACATCTGCGCGTTCTGGCCGACGAGGTCGAAGGCGCCGGAGGCGGCCTTCCCGTGGTGACTCAGCGCCCGCGCGGCCGCGGCGAGCTCGTCGTCGTCGGTGAGGAGAGCGCCGCCGCTCCCGGGTGCGCTGACGACCTTCGTCGGGTCGAAGCTGAAGCAGCTGACGGAGCCGACCGAGCCGGCGGAGCGCCCGTCGCGGACACCGCCGAAGGTCTGCGCCGCGTCCTCGACGAGCAGGAGCCCGTGCTCGGCGGCGAACCGCTCGAGCGTGGCGGCGTCGCCCATCTTCCCGAAGAGGTCGACGAAGACGAGCGCCTTGACGCGCGGCGAGAGCAGCTCCTCCGCGTGGGCGAGATCGAGCTCGTAGTCGTCGCCGATGTCGACGTAGACAGGGGTCGCGCCGGTGCGGAGCACCGACGAGGCGGTCGCCGCGAAGGAGAAGTCGGGAACGAGCACCTCGTCGCCGGGCCCGATCCCGAGCGCCGCGAACGCGAAGTAGAGCGCGTCCGAGCACGAGTTGACGGCGACGGCGTGGCGGCGGCCCGTCCGCCGCGCGAGCTCGTCCTCGAAGTCCGCGATCCACGGCCCCTGGAGCAGGCGGCCGGTGCGGAACACCTCCTCGACCACCTCGAGCACCGGCTCGCGGATCGCCGCGAACTCACGGTCGAGCGCGAAGTACGGGATCAGGGCGGAGCGGGCCGGAGCGCTCATCGCGAGGCGACGAGCGGGCCCTCGCTCGGCAACGACTCGAGGAAGTCCACGTACTCCGTGAGGCCGCGCTCGAGCGGATACTCGGGCTCGAAGCCGAGCAGCTCACGGGCCTTCGCGACGTCGAGCGAGCCGCGCTTCGGCCGGAAGTCGTCCTTCTTGTCGGCGACGGAGACCGGCATGTCGGGGTAGCGCTCCCGCAGCAGGTCATAGACCTCGCGGAGCGTCCTCCCCCGGCCCGCCGTGATGTTGAACGTCTCGTTCACGACCGGTGAGAGCACCGCCTTGACCATCCCCTGCGCGACGTCCTTGACGTAGGAGAAGTCGAGCGCCGTGGCGTCCGGGTCGACGATCGTGAGCGGGCGCCCCCACAGCGCGCACTCGACGAAGCGCTGCACGATCCGGTCGTTCATGTCGGTCGGGCCGTACACCGCCGAGGGGCGGACGATCGCGTGCGGAAGCCCGTGGCCGCGCGAGAACGTCTGCACGATCACCTCGCCGGCGAGCTTCATCCCGCCGTACGGGTCCTTCGGCGCCGTCCGCTCGGTCTCCGGCATCGGTACCTGCGTGAAGTCGCCGTACACCATGCTCGAGGAGACGTAGACGAACTTCTGCACGGTGCCGACCTCGAGCGCGAGCTCGACGAGGTTGAAGGTGCCGCGGAGGATGCTCTCGAAGGCGTGGTCGGCGCTCACCCGGGCGACGGTCGCGAGCGGGAGCGCGCCGAGGTGGAGAATCGCGTCCGGGCGGGTGTCGAACATGACGCGCCGCATCTCGTCACGGTTCTCGGTCGAGGCGACGACGACGTTCGCGTCCCGGAGCAGCGTGTCGCGGCGGTAGTTGATCCCGTGCCAGTGCTGCGGCGAGAACGAGAAGGAGTACGTGCGCAGCGGATCGACCGCGATCACCTCGGCGCCGGCCGCCGCGAGCGCCGCGGAGGTGTGCGAGCCGATGAAGCCGGCCCCTCCGGTGACGAGAACCCTCAGCATCAGTCGCGGAGCGTACCAGCGTCCCCGGCGCCGGCCACGGCCTCGACGAGCGCGCGAAGCCGCTCCGCGTACTGCGCCGGCGTCACGCCCCACGCCTCGCCCGTGCGGCGCGCCGCGGCGCCGAGCCGGGCCGCCGCCGCGCGGTCGGAGAGGATCGAGACGAGCGCCTCGGCGAGCGCTCCGGGGTCGTCCGGGTCGACGAGGAGGCCGTTCTCGCCGTCGTGGACGACGTCGGGGATCCCGGCGCGGTCACCGCCGACGATCGCCCGCCCGCGACACGCACCCTCGAGCGCGACGCGCGGCAGCCCCTCCGAGCGCGACGGGAGGCAGACGAGCCAGGCCGCGTCCATGGCCGCGGACACCTCCTCGGCGGAGAGGCGCGGCGTCCACTCCGTCTGCTCCGGCAGCGCGGCGACGAGCCGCTCGGCGTCGGCGCGGAGCGTGCCGTCCCCGACGAGGTGGAGAACGGCGCCGGGCACACGCGGCGCGGCGCGGCGCCACGCCTCGACGAGGGTGTCGAGGGCCTTGTAGCGCTCCAGCACGCCGACGAAGACCGCACGCGGCACTTCCGGCAGCGGCGCCGGCGGGCGCGCGAGAAACGCCTCGGCGTCGACGTACGCGGGGAAGACGTCCGCCGGCTCGACGCCGAGCGCGCGGACCAGCCCGGTCGTCTGCGTCGAGACGGTCTTCACCGCGTCTGCGCCGCGGACGGCGGGCCGGGCGAGCGCGTCGTTCAGCGGGTTGAGCAGGCGCCGCAGCGGCGAGCCGTACAG
>DATFMW010000549.1:0-2435 GCA_035266765.1 Gaiellaceae bacterium
GTATCTCCCACCTGAGAGAGCCGTCACGCGCGGTGATCGCCGAGGCGGCGGGATCGGGATCTCCGGCAGGGTTGATCTGCGGCTTCTTCAGCGTCCACGTGAGCGCGCTCGCCCCGGAACGGGCCGGCGTTCCGCCGGAACCCTCCGCCCGATGGCCGCCCACCGCCGCAGCGGCCGCGACGCACACCAGAGCTCCGGCAACGACACTGCCCCGAAGTCGCATCGGACTCGGTCTAGAGACGACCCGCTTCGCGTCTTGCCCCCAATCGGGCAAGACATGAACAGGTCGTTCGTCGAGGACGCCGTGGCCGCGATCCTCGTCCGAGCGACGCGCTGCCGACGCGGGACGTCGCGTCGACGAGGTTCAGGCGACGGTGAGCGTCGTGACCATCCCCGCGGCGCGGTGCCCGGGGACGGTGCAGTAGAGCGTGTAGCTGCCGGCGGCGAGCGTCACGGTGAGCGTCGCCTGGTTCCCGGGCTGGATCAGCGCCGTCTGCGCGGTCGCCGGCACGCCCGGCCCGGTGACCTTGAGGTCGTGCGCGACCGTGCCCACGTTGTGGACGACGAACGCGTAGGTGCCCGGCTTGAGCGTCTGCGCCGCCGCGGACGGGAGCGTGATCGAGAACTCCTTCTCCTGCACCTGGAACGTCGCCTGCGGGGCCGCGGCCTGTGCGGCGGCAGGCGTCTCGCCGGCGTGCGCGTCGCCCTCGGCGCCGAAGACCTCGATCGCACTGATCATCGCCACGAACAGGACGAGCGAGGCGATCACGAACACGCTCATCCCCGCCTTGCCCGGGTAGTCGGGCCGCCGCCGCGGCACGACGAACGACGACACGAGCGCGAAGGCGATGAACACCGCCGCGACGATGGACAGACCGATCTTGTGGCTCGTGGCGAGCCCGGCGACAACCAGCACGGGCCGTATTCCATCAGATCCGGCGGCCGGGTCGGTGGGTCAGGCGTCTCCGAGCAGTCGGCGCTCGTCGCGCCGGCGGCGCACCCGGGCGACGGCCCAGACGCCCGCGGCGAGCGCGAGCAGCCCGCCGAGACCCGTGAGCGCGTCCTGCATCGCCGAGCCGCCCCGCCCGCGAGCCGCTCCAGGAGCCGCCACGGGCGCCGCCTCCGGCAGCGAGGTGCTCGGCGCGAAGAGCCTCGGGCTCGTACCGACAGCCGGGATCGCCTGCCCCACGGCCGGCCGCAGCGCCGGGCCCGGCAGCGCCCGCACCGCCGAGAGCGCCACGATCGCCGCGAGCGCGGCGGCGAGCGCGACGAGGGCGACTCGCCGAGGCTCCGGAAATCGCAGCCCCGGTAGCGCCCGCGCTGGCTCCGCCGCGAGGACGCGTGCGCGCAGCCCCTCGGGTGCCGGCCCGGAAACGCCGCGGCGCAGCTCGGCGACGAGGCCGGCACGCCGCGCCTCCGCCTCGGTCCGCGGCTCGTCGCCGCCCAGCAGCGCCTCGAGCCGTGCGCGTCCGATCACGTCAACGCTCATCGCCGATCATCTCCTCCAGCCGCCGCAGTGCCCGGCTGAGCCGGGTCGAGCAGGCCGTCTCGCTGATCCCGAGCACGCGCGCGACGCTCGGCCCGTCGAGGTCGAGCAGGACGCGCAGGGCCACCACCTCGCGCTCTGCCGGACCGAGGCTCGCGAGCGCCCGCTCGAGCGCCGGCGAGAGCCCCTCCGCGAGCGCGGGGTCCGCCGGATCGCCGGGCCCGAGCTCGAGCGCGTAGCGCTCCTCACGCCGCTGCCGGCGCGTCTCCGCGCGAAACCAGTCGATCGCGGCCGACCGCGCAATCGCGCACAGCCAGGTCCGCGGCGCGCCGTGTCCCGGGTCGAACCGCCGCCACGACCGGAACGCCCTCTCGAAGGTCTCGGCGGCGAGGTCCTCGGCCGCCGAGCGGTCGCCCGTGAGGTGGACGAGATACCGGTAGACGGCGTCGAGATGCTCCGCGACCGCCTCCGCGTACGCCGGCGGCGCGGCCGCCCGGGAGCGCGCGGCGAGGGCTGTCGAGGCGACGCTCACATCCTTCGATACGGCGCCGCGGCGCCCGATCGTCACAGGCGCAGAGTAGGCCGGATCCGGGTGGTAGCGTGGCTCTCGTGCGTCGCCTGCTGCCGCTTGTCGCCGTCGTCGTCCTCGTCGACACGATGCTCTATGCCGCGCTGACGCCGCTGCTGCCGCACTTCTCGGCGTCGCTCGGGCTCTCGAAGTCGCGGGCCGGCGTGCTCGTCGGCGCGTACGCGGCCGGCGCGCTCGTCGGCGGCCTGCCGGGCGGGTTCGCGGCGGCCCGGCTCGGGTCGAGGCGGGCGGTGCTCGTCGGGCTGACGCTGATGGGGATCGCGAGCCTCGGCTTCGCGTTCGCGTCCGGCTTCTGGCCGCTGTTCGTCGCGCGCTTCGTGCAGGGCTGCGGCAGTGCGTTCTCCTGGGCCGGCGTCTTCG
>DATFMW010000550.1:0-7659 GCA_035266765.1 Gaiellaceae bacterium
ACCGACGGGTCCGAGCTCGCCGACCGGGCGCTGCCGCACGTGAAGGAGCTGGCGCGGCTGCACCACTCGAAGATCGTCGCGGTGCACGCGAACGAGCTCCTGTACGGACGGTTCGGTGGGGCGCCGCTCCTCGCCGACGAACCCAATCTGCGCGCGAAGATCGAGGAGCAGGTCGCCGCGTTGCGGAAGGAAGGCTTCGACGCCGAGCTCGAGGTGGCAAGCGGCTCGGACGAGATCGCCGACCTGATCGCGAAGGCGGCCCACGACCTCGAGGCCGACCTGATCGTGGTCGGCACCCACGGCCACGGAGGCTTCAAGGCTGCCGTCCTCGGCAGCGTCTCGCGTGCCCTGATCCACAGCTCGTGCTGCCCTGTGCTCTCGATCCCGCCCGAGCGGAGCACGGTCGAGGCGGCCCGAGAGCATGAGGCGGCCACGCACGTGTGAGCCTTCCGGGAGCGCGCGCGACCACAGCGCGCGCTCCTGTCCTCGGCGCATCGCACCGCGTCGCTTTCCTACCTGCGGATTGACCCGGGTGCCATGGCGTCATCTGCCCCCCGCGCAGGTCGGGCGCGGCTCCCGGGCAGCGGGAGCTTCGCCAAACCCCACCTTCCCCCTGGCGATCCTTCACCAAAGCATTGCCCTCCCTGGTGGGCCGGCGCATAGAACTGAGAACAACATGCATCCCTGCCTGACGTTCGATCCGAAGCCGAAGGAGCTCGCCCACCGCGACTCGGGTCAGGCCCACGTGTCGCTCCTCTGGAGCCCCCGCACGCACCGCGCCGCGGTCGTCCTCTACGACGACGAGACCGGCCAGAGCGTCGAGCTCGAGATCCACACGGGTGAGAACCCGCTCGAGCTGTACGAGCATGCGTTCGCCTACGCTGACACGCGCGGCCGCCCCGGCTCCGACCGCTCGTCGCGAAGCACCTAGCCGGAAGCACAGTCCCGGCCGCCACCGGCAGGGATCGGTGCGCATCCGGTGAACATCCTCGCCATGACCGCGCGCGGCCCGCTCGCGCCGGCCGGGACTTCTGCGGCGCCGGACGGCATTGGCGCACAGACCAACCCCTATCTCGGGTGGCAGCTGCTCGGCTACTCGCGCCGCCGCACGAACGCGCTGCTCGACGACGCGGCGAACATGATCGAGCAGCTCGGCGCCGACGTCGTCGCTCAGCGTGGCGCTTTGGCCGACCTGGGGGGCCGGCTCGCGCGAGCCGAGACCGCGCTCGAAGACGCGACCGTCCGGCTAGAGGCGTCGCGCGAGGATCTCGCCCGGATCCGCACCGAGCACGCGAGAGCCCCCGGAGGAAGCGACGGCGAGGCCGTCGACAAGGCGCTCGTGTCGGCGCATCGCGAGGCCGCCGGCATCGTCGCGCGCGCCTGCGACGAGGCGGCGCGGATCCTCTCCTCGGCGCGCGCCGACGCGACCGGCGCCAACGAGGAGGCCGATCACCTGATCGAACAGGCCGAGATCCGGGCGCACGCGCTCGTCGAGCAGGCCGCCGGCGAGGCCGAGCGGCTGCGCTCCGAGTCGGAGGTCGTCCGGGAGCGGATCCGCCGGGAGCACACGCTCTGGACGGCGTTCCTCCGGCGCGCCCTCGCCGCCGCCGACGGCCTGCTCCTCGACACGTCGGAGCCGAACCGCGACCTTGCCGGAGAGCTGCGAGCCGAGATCGAGGCGGCCGCGGGCTCGCCCGAGCCGAAGCTCGCGCACGATCCCGATCCCGAACACGCCGGCGCATAGCGCCCACGAAGGACGAACTCTGTGGGCCCGGAGCATTGCGCACGCCGTCCCGCCGTGCTATCCGTATCGCAGCGGCCCGACGTCCTATTCGTCCCCCGATGGGGGTATGTGGCCGTGACCACGCTGACCGCCAGTAGTCGAGGGAACCTCCCGTGACCTCGGCCCTGTCCGAGGGGGTTCTCCCCGGCCTTTCACCCCGCGTCGAGCGTCGCCTGCCGACGGACGCATCCGCGCTCGTCGCGGTGCTGCGGTCACGGTCACGGACACGGCTGCGCCGGTCGGCGACCTACGAGGACCGGATCTACCGCTCGTCGATGACGTTCCTCGGGATCTTCATCGCGCTCTTCATCCTCGCCGTGAAGTCGTCGGCGCTGCACGGCGGCACGACGGGGCACCTCTTCCTCGTCTACTCGGTCCTCGTCACGAGCTTCGAGCTGTCGCGGCTCGTGGCCGCGTCATTCCACGTGCGCACGAGCAACGCCTGCTACGAGCTCGCCGAGACGGAGCCCTACGAGCCGACCGTCACGTTCGTGATCCCGTGCATGAACGAGGAGGAGGCGATCGCGATCAGCGTCGTGAACTCGCTCGCGGCCGAGTATCCAGAGGACAAGGTCGAGGTGATCGTCGTCGATGACGGCAGTACCGACGCGACGCCCGCGGTGCTTGCCGACCTCCGCCGGCGCAACCCGCGGCTCCAGGTGATCACGTTCCCGCACAACCTCGGCAAGCGCCACGCGATGGCGGAGGGCTTCCGCCACGCGCGCGGCGAGATCATCGTCCAGCTCGACTCCGACAGCTACATCGAGCCGGCGGGCCTGCGCGCGCTTGTTACGCCGTTCGCGAACGAGCAGATCGGGGCCGTGTGCGCACACGCGGACCCGGCCAACGCCGACGTGAACTTCCTCACCCGGATGCAGGCGGCGTACTACTTCCTGTCGTTCCGCATCCTAAAGGCGGCCGAGTCGACGTTCCTCGCGGTCTTCTGCTGCTCGGGCTGCTCGTCGGCGTACCGAAAGCAGGTCGTCATGCCGGCGCTCGACAACTGGCTCGGTGAGACGTTCCTCGGCAAGCCGGTCACGTGGGGCGACGACAGGGCCCTCACGAACTGGGTGCTGCGCTCCGGCTTCCGGACGATCTATACCCACCGCGCGAAGGCGTACACGATCTGCCCGGACAACCTGCGGCAGCTCCTGAAGCAGCAGGCGCGATGGAAAAAGGGCTGGCTCGTGAACTCGATCTTCGCGACCCCGTTCGTGGTGCGGCGGTACCCGTTCGTCGCGGCCACGTACTTCTTGCCGCTGATCGTGCTCACGCTGCTGACGCCGTTCATGGCGGTCCGCGGGCTCGTCTGGCTCCCGCTCGTCGAGCACCGGCTGCCGGTCTTCTACCTCGTCGGCGTCTTCGGAATCGCCCTGATGGTCGCGATCTACTACCGTCGGGTCGAGCGGGCGAACCGCTACTGGCCGTACGTGTTCCTCTGGTCGGCGCTGAACGTGTTCGTGCTGTCGTTCGTGCTCTTCTACGCGATCGCGACGCTCCAGAACCGCGCGTGGGGGACGCGGTGAGCGTCCCCGGCGGCGTCCATCCGGGAGGAGGAGACGGCTCGCAACTCCTGCGCCGCATACGCCGGAACGGGATCGGCTTTTTCGTCGGCTGGCTCGGCATCGTCGTCTTGCTCGTCGGGCTCGGCACGCAAATCCATCTTGACCTGAGGGGTCTCGCGGTCGGCGCGGCCGCGCCGACCGCGCGGGAGCAGGCCCCCCCCGCGGCGCGGGTCACCGTCCCGCCCGCGCTCGTCGCGCGGCTACGCGCCCTGCCGGCGCCGGGACCGGACGAGCCGCCGCTCCTGCTGACCTACCACGGGATCGCGCCCACCCCGCGGAGCCCGTTCGCGATCGCGCCCAGGCGCCTTCAGGCCGAACTGACGCTCCTGCACGACGCGGGGTACCACTCGATCGGCGCCGCCCTCTTCGTCGCATGGCTTCACGGCCGCGCGACACTGCCGCGCAAGGCTGTCCTTCTCACCTTCGACGACGGCCTCGCCGCCACGTGGCGCTACGCCGACCCGATCCTGGCCGCGCTCGGTTTCCGCGCCGTCAACTTCCTGATCACGGGTCACATCGACCGCGGCTCCTTCTACCTGACCTCGGAGGAGATCCGGCGGATGGCCGCCGACGGCCGCTGGAACTTCGGCGCGCACACCGCGCATGGGCACACCCACGTCTCGACCGGCCCGGGCCGCCCTCAGGAGGCGTTCCTCGTCGGCCGGCGCTGGCTGCCGAGGCGCGGACGTCCGGAGACCGACGCCGAGTTCGCTCATCGCATCCGCGCCGACACGCGGCAGAGTCTGCGCTGGTTCGCCGTCCACAAGCTGCCACAGCCCCGGCTGTTCGCGTATCCGTTCTCGGCCGCGACCTCGGCCGACCGTCGGGCGACGCGCATCAGCGTCGGCATCCTCTCCCGGACGTACGCAGCGCGCTTCCTCGACGACAGCAGGGGCGGCATGACCACGGCGGCGCAGCGACACCGGGGAGCGTTCCGCCGTCTCGACGTCCTCGGCACGTACTCGCTCGGCCGCTTCGTCTCGGAGGTGATGGCCGCGACTCCGATCCCACCCTCGGTAACCCAGCCTCTGGCAGCGGATCTCTGGACGCGGGACTCCGGAGCCGGCACCATCGTCGTGCGACGGTCGGGCATCACACTCGAGCCTCGAGACGGGCGGTGGCTCTCCGCGGCGCTCGCGCCCACGCGGACGCTCGCCTGGAGCAGCTACGACATCTCCGCACGCGCATCGCTGGCGGGCACGGCCGCGGCGGGTATCGCGGTCCCCGGCGACGGAGGAGCGCCGGTCTCCGTGGCCGTGAGCCGAGGGTGGTTCGAGGTCAGAACGGGCGCCGGCCGGACGGTCGTCGCGCAGGGGCAGCTCCACGCGCGCGTCGAGCACTGGCTGCGGGTCAGCCGCAGCGCGGGCGGGGTGACGATCGCGGTCGACGCGGCGACCGTCGCCGTCGTCCCCGCCGGGCGCGCGCTCGGCGGCCCGTCGCTCTTCGTGGACGGCACTCCGGGCACACGCGTCCAGTTCACCCAGATCAGGGTGCGCTGAGCGGGCGCCGGGCGACGCCGCGACGCAGGGCACGGAAGCCGCTCCGGAAGGCGGCAACGGACTGGGGTGTCACGTCGATGCGCGTGTTGAGCCGTTTCGAGATGTCGAACCACACGAAGCCGCGCACCGCGGGCGAGCCGTCGAGCACGTGCAGGAAGCCCCGGATCCACGCTGCCTCGCGGCCGCGGTCGTGCACGGTCGCGACCTCGCCGAGCACGATCGGACGATCGGAGAGACGGCGGAGCTCGCGAAGCCCCGGACCGAAGATCTCGGCAAACGAGCGCCACCGGTAGTCCGGGCGCACGCGGCCGAAGTTGTAGCCGTCGAGCCCGACGACGTCGACCTGGTCGTCGCCCGGGTAGAGATCGCGGAGGAGGGCCTCGCCCCGGGCCGGCACGTTCGGACACCAGAACCAGCGGACGTTCGTCGCCCCGACGCCGGCGAACACGGCGTGGACGTGGCGCCAGGCAGCGACGAGGTCGGCAGCGGTGTTGCCCCCCACGCCCGCGCCCCACGGCTCCCAGCGGCCGTTGAGCTCGGGTGCGAAGCGGATCCAGACGACACCCGGGAGCGCGGCGGCGGCACGCGCGAACGTCTCGAGGTAGGCGTCGTCGGCTCCGGAGACGATCCGCTGGATCTCACTCGACTCCCCGGACGCCGGGTCGACGGGCTGCCAGCTGACGACCGGCGTGCGGCCCGAGGCGAGAACGGCCCGTGCCCGCCGCACTAGGAGCGCCGAGCCGAACGACTGGAACCAGCTGACGAGGGAGACGTGCGCGCCGGTCTCGTGCTCGATCTGGACGAGGCGCGCGAGGCGGCCGTCGGGGATCCCGGTCGTGACGCCGAACGCGAGCGGCTCGCCTGCCGGGGCCGCTCCCGCGGGCGGCGCGGCGGCCGCCGCGAGCAGCATGAGCAGGGCGCCGCCCGCAAGCCGGAGGCGGAACGAGCGCGACGCGGCGTTCACCCGGCCAGTGTTGCACGGGTCACGGGTCACGGGTCACAGGCCGGCGCCGTGCCGCAGACACCCGACGAGCCACTCGATTCGTATCTGCTCGAACTCGGCGGGCTTCACGGCGGCGACGCCGAGCAGGGCGTCCTCGGTTTGCGTGCATACGCGCCGCAGGGGTCGCCGCGGTCATCCGAGCGGACGGAGCGCCCGGCCGAGCCGCTGGAGCAGCGAGTCGGCCGGAATCAGGAGGCCGCGGCTCGCGAACCCGACCATCCGGTCGAGCGACTCCAGGAACTCGGACGCAAGCGAGGGTTCGTCGCGGAGCGCCCACAGCGCCTGCCCGTTCGTCCAGGCGGCGTCGCGGGCGCGGCGGACGTCCCACATCGCGATCACGTCGTCGATCCGGTGGAAGCGGTGGACGAGCCGGTCGAGCCACGCGAGCCGCGCCGGCAGGTACGAGCTCTTGATCTCCGTCTCGACGCGGGCGAGGAGCGCGTTGACTCGCTCGAAGTCGGCGTGCTCGGGCGTGCTCTCTCCGAGATCGCGCCCGAGCTCGCGGCAGGTCGTGACGAGCGCCACGGGCAGGTCGCGGTTGATGTGCGCGTTCATCCCGGCGAGCGCGAACTGGAGCGGCGAGACGCCGCGTCGCGACCGTTGCGCGAAAAGCGGCCCCCAGGCCGGCGGGGTGGTCGCGGGGTCGGCCTCGTGGGCGGCGACGGCAGAGAGGAAGAGCCCGGCGAAGCAGACGTCGAGCCGCTCGAGGAACGGCCGGTCGGCGAACACCTGCCCGGCGAGCTCGGCGTTCACGCCCTCGGTGACGCGGCGGTAGAGCCGCGCGAAGCAGACGACGCCGTCCGAGGCGGGCGCGGACGCCTCGATCGCGCGGAGCCGCTCGATCACCTCCGGGACGCTCGACGGGGCCTGTGCGCTCACCGGCCCACACCGTACGACGTGCCGGACGGTTCTGCTCGAGCTGGCGGATAGGCAGGCGAGGACTGGACTTCCGGAGGCGGTGGCCGGCGTCGGCAGACCGCATGATCGGTTCATGTCTCCACACCGCGTGCGTGATCGCGGCCTGGAGCTCTCTGGAGCTCTGCGCGAACGCCTCGGTGTGCGCCGGACGGGGGCGACGCTGGTCGTGTTCGCACTGCTCGTGGGCGGATTCGGCACGTCGCTCGCGGTCGCGCAGGTCGGCAAGATCTCCGGCACCGAGAAGGCAAAGATCGTCACGGTCTGCCGGAAGAAGAGCGGCGCCTGGGTCAAGCTCCGGTTGGCGGCGAACCGCGTGAGGAAGGCGGACGCCCCGGTTACCGCCCGTGGTTGCCCGGCCCCCAAGCGCATCGTCGTCTGCCACTGGAACGGCAAGCGCTGGGCCGGGATCGCCTCCACGCGCGCGCGGGCAAAGCGGCTGGTCGCCCTCGGCGACATGCGTCCCGCCTACGGGAGCTGTGCGCCGGCGGCCAGGATCACCGCCCAGGTCCCGAGACGATCGAAGATCGTCGCGGTGTGCCGCGCCTCGAAGAACGGCACCTGGGTCAAGCGACGGCTGACCGCCGGCCGCGTCAGGAAGACCGACGTCCCGGTTCCGAGGGGCGGCTGCCCGACCCCCAAGCGCGTCGTCCTCTGTCACTGGAACGGCAAGCGCTGGATACCGCGCTCGGTCGCGACCACCACCGTCGCAGCGCGCCTCCTCCGCGGTGACCGTCGTCCCGCCCACGGCACCTGCCCGTCGAGCGGGCCTGCGCCGGTCCTGCCGCCGACGACGACCACGTCGGCGACGGTCACCGCGGCGACCACCACCGAGAGCACGCCCACGACGCCCGCGGCCACGACGACGACAGTCGCGGGCGGCGGCGGCGGCGG
>DATFMW010000551.1:0-2260 GCA_035266765.1 Gaiellaceae bacterium
GTCACGTTCGGCTGCGCCGGTGACCTCGCCGTCCCCCCGGGCACGGCGACCCTCGACTGGAATCTGCCCGACCCGGTCGGGCTCTGCCTCGAGGAGGTGCGCGAGTTGCGCGCCGTCGTCGAGCGGCGCGTCGCCGCGCTCCCGCTCTAGCCCGCGCTGATCAGAGCGACGCCCGCGAGCGCGATCCCGACTCCCGCGAGCTGCGGCCGCGCGATCCGCTCGGCGAGGAGCGTCCGTGCGAGTACGACGAGCACGACCGGGTAGAGCGATGCGAGCACCGCGTCGACGCTCAGCAGACCGCGTGTCGTCGCGAGCCCGTACAGGATCGTCGCGCCGGTGTCGCAGCAGCCGACGGCCACGAGCAGGGCGAGGCCGCGACCGGCCCGGAGCCTCCCCGGCCGGACGAGCAGCGCCATCGCGACGACGACCGGCACGGCGACAGCCCGCATCGAGAGCGTCGCCCACAGCACGCCGCCGGGTGCGGCCCTGCTCAGGCCGAGCAGCGAGCCGCCGAAGCCGAGCGCCGCCAGCAGCGCCAGCCCGACGCCCGTCCCGATCCGGCGCGTGCCCAGCTCGGGCGTCCGCTCGAGCGACGCGCCGACGACGCCGGCGAAGCTGAGCGCGACGCCGACACCCTGCAGGAGCGACGGCCGCTCGCCGCGCACGAGCCCGTACGTGACGGGCACGACGACCGACGTCGCCGAGATCGGGCCGACGATGCCCATCGCCCCGACGGCGAGCGCCCGGTAGAAGGACGCCACCCCGACGAGCCCGACCGCACCCGCGAACGCGCCCCAGCCGAGCTGCGCCGCGCTCGGCAGCGGCCGCCCGCTCGCCGCGACGAGCGTGCCGACGAGCACGAGGCCGGCCGTCTGCGAGACGGCGAGCACGACCGGCACCCGCAGGCGCCGCGAGCCGATGCCGGCGCCGAAATCGGCGAAGCCCCAGGCGACGCTCGCCGTGAGCGCGAGGAGGACGGCGATCAAGCGGGCTCGGTGACGGGACGCGTCGCCGCGACCGCGTCGAGCTGGTTCGCGTGGTAGAGCACCGCCGCTTCGGCGGTGCGGGCCGCCCGCACGTCGTGGTGGCAGGCGACCGCGTGCAGCAGCTCGGCCCGGGCGGCCGCGTCGAGCGACGGCGTCCGTTCCTCGATCAGGCGCAGGCCGAGATGGACGTGGCCGAGCAGGCGGCCCTCGTCCGACTGCCGGAAGACGGGCCCGCGCCCGAGCTCGCGCGTCCGGCCCACGTCGTGCAGTAAGGCTGCGGCGAGCAGCAGGTCGGGTCGGAGCCGCGGGTGAAGCTGCGCCGTCTCGCGGCAGAGCGTCGCGACGCCGACGGTGTGCTCGAGCAGCCCGCCCGCGTAGGAGTGGTGCCCGTCGAGCGTCGCCGGCAGCGCGCGCAGCGCCGCCCGCGCCTCGGCGTCGAGCACGAGCTCGACCGCCCCGCGCAGACCCGCGTGAGAGATCTCGGCGGCGAGGAACTCGAGGAACCCCTCGAGCTCGTCCGCGTCGCGTCGCATCGCCGGCGCCATCCCCTCCGGGTCGACCCCCGCGGCGGGCTCGAGCGTCCGCACCTCGAGCTGGAGCCGGTCGCGGAACCGCTCGACGCGCCCGAGCACCCGCACCGCGTCGCCCTCCGCGAAGCGCCCGTCGAGAAGCTCGACGTCGTTCCAGACTCGCGCCTCGATCCGCCCGCTCGGGTCGACGAGCTCGAGCGCGAGATACGTCGCGCCGTTCCGGGTGCGGAGCCGCTGCTTGCGCGCGACCGCGTACACGCCCTCGACGGTCCGGTTCTCCTCGAGCTGGGCGATCGCCGTCACGGTCGGGAGTCTAGGCTGCGGCGTCGCGCTGGTACCGTCAGGCCCGTGGCACAGGTCAGGCCCTTCCGCGCCCTTCGCTACGACACGGAGGCGGCCGGCCCCCTCCGCGACCTCGTCGCGCCGCCGTACGACGTCATCTCGCCCGCGGGCCGCGACGAGCTGCGCGCCCGCTCCGCCCACAACGTCGTCCACCTGACGCTCCCCGACTCGGAGGAACAGGCTGCGCGCGACCTCGCCTCCTGGCGCGAGAGCGGTGCGCTCGTCGCCGAGCCGGAGCCGTCGTACTGGTGGCTCTCGCAGGACTACACCGGCCCGGACGGGATCGCGCGCCGGCGCGAGGGCTTCCTCGCCTCGCTGCGCGCCGAGCCGTACGCCAACCGGGTCGTCCTGCCGCACGAGCGCACCCACGCGGGCCCGAAGGAGGGGCGCCTGCGCCTGCTG
>DATFMW010000552.1:0-9335 GCA_035266765.1 Gaiellaceae bacterium
CGCTCCACGACGCGTTCGCACTGGAGACGGCATGAGGACGGATGCGAAGATCGGCGTGATCGGCGCCACCGGCGCGGTCGGCGCGGTGACGATGCGGCTGCTCGCTGCGCGCGGCCACGAGCACGTGCGCGCGTTCGCGTCCGGGCGCTCCGCCGGGCGCACGCTCGACGGCGGCATCGTCGTCGAGGAGGCCTCGCCCGAGGCGCTCGCCGCGGCGGGCCTCGACCTCGCGCTCTTCTCCGTCGGCACCTCCGCTTCGCGCGAGCTCGTCCCCCACGCCGTCGACGGTGGCGCGCTCGTCGTCGACAAGTCGAGCGCGTACCGGCTCGTCGACGGCTACCCGCTCGTCGTGCCGGAGGTGAACGGCGCCCGGGCGCTCGAGGCGATCGAGACGACGCGCGTGGTCGCGAACCCGAACTGCTGCACGATCCCGCTGACGTGCGTGCTCAAGCCGCTCCACGACGCCGCCGGCCTCCGCCGCGTGCGCGTCTCCACCTACCAGTCCGTCTCGGGCGCCGGCGCGCAGCGGATGGAGCAGCTCCGGAACGAACCGCCGGAGGAGCACAACCTCGTCATGGACTGGAGCTGGGAGGGCGACGAGACCGACGAGGAGTCGAAGCTCCGCGCCGAGACGCGCAAGATCCTCGAGTTGCCCGACCTGCCGCTGTCGGCGACGACCGTCCGCGTGCCGGTCCTCGTCGGCCACGCCGAGTCGGTGTGGATCGAGACCGAGGAGCCGCTCACGCCCGAGCAGGCGTCGCAGCTGCTTGCCGCCGCGCCCTCCGTGCGCGTCGTCGAGGTGCCGGCCGTGCCGACGCCCCGCGACGCCGCGCAGACCGACGACGTGCTCGTCGGCCGGATCCGCCCCGACCGGGCGGCGGAGCGCAACGGCCTCGCCCTCTTCCTCGCCTGCGACAACCTGAACAAGGGTGCCGCCCTGAACGCGATCCAGATCGCGGAGCTCATGCTCTCTGCCCGGGAACCTACGGTTCCCGAGCAGGTCCGGCACGCGTGACGATCGCCGACGTGGCTGCGGCGAGAGCACGGTCTCGCCTCCGCCGGTAGATCGCGCTCTCCCAACGACCGACGCGGAAGTGCTGCCGTGTCGCTCGACCGGCGCTACGCTGCCGGTTGATGCTCGGCGTGGCAGCGCTCCTGGCCGCTTTCTCCGCGGCGCTCGCCCAGCCTCCGGTCGGCGGAGTGCGCCCACTGACCACGTTCGCCGTCCTGCCTGCATCCCACGTCCGAATCGTCGTCCTGCCGGCCGCGCGGCTCACGAAGCTCCACTCGTGCAGCGTCCAGCGCTCCCGGCCGAACGGCGTCGAGCGCAAGGTGCTGCCGGTCGCGTGCGAGCAGCCGCCGCGCTCGAGCGTCAACGTGCCGAACGGCGCCACGGGCGGGATCTCACCGCTCCTCGGCGGCTGACCCTCGCGCCTACGGCCGCTGCGGCGCCGGCGCGGGGACGAACGCGTCGCGCACGACGCGCAGCACGCGCTCGCGCCGGCCCTCGACGACCGGCTGGAGCCCACCGAAGTCGAGCCGGACGAGCTCGATCCGCCCATGCGCCCGCACGGTGACGAAGCCGAAGTCGGAGAGGAAGTCGCGGGGGAAGATCGTCTTGTGGACTTGGAAGCGCTCGAACGCCGTCTCGCCCTCGGCGTACCGGTGTGCAAACGCCTCGAGTGCGCCGGTGTTGCGGTCGCGGACGTCCCCGATCGCGGTCAGCAGCAGCGACTGCATCACCCACGGCTTCGACGGGTCGACGAGGTACGCGCAGGTCACGAGCGCGGCGTCGTCGCTCGGCGGGCCGGCCGGCAGCGTCGCCGCACGCGGGAAGAGCCCGGACGGCCCGTACTGCATCGACCCGAGCAGCCGGCCGTCGTCGTCGTAGTAGACCGTCCCCCAGGCGCCCCAGGCGTCCTCGACGCCGTGGATCCAGCGCCGTTTGTCCGCCCGACGCCCGTTCGTGGACTGCCACCAGACGCAGTCGTGGCAGACCGACGGGGTCGTCTCGACCGTCGCGCCCGTGAGACCGGCGATCCGCGTGCTCACGGCCGCGGCCCGATCTCGTCGACGACGACGTCCACGCGGGCCGGCTCGACGTCGGCCATGTGCACGAGGTACTCGCGCACGCGCTCCTGCACGCCCCGCCCGACCTCGGGGATCGACGCGCCCCAGTCGACGGCGAGATGCAGCTCGACGCGCACCCCCTCCTCGTCGGAGGAGACCTTGACGCCGCGGCGGCCGGGGATGTGGCTCTCGCTGAGCCCGCGCACCCCGCCGACCTCGTCGGCCGCATCCGCCGCGTAACGGGCGAGGATGTCCGCCGAGATCGAGGCCTGTCCCTCCACCGCTCCCTAGCCTAGCGCGGGCCTTTCAACACGAGCTCGGTCGCCTCGGGTCGCGCCGCGAAGCGGAACGGCACGAACGTCGTGCCGAGGCCCGGCGAGACGTGCATCGTCGCCGCGCGCTCCCGGTACAGCGCATGCGTGTAACGGGCGGCGGGATGCGCGAGGCGCAGCTTGCCGCCCGGGTACGGGACGCCGATCTGGCCGTCGTGCATGTGCCCCGACAGGACGAGGTCGAAGCGGCCGGGCTCGAGCCGGTCGAGCACCTGCGGGTAGTGGCAGAGCAGGATGCGCAGGCCGGCGGGCCGCGAGAGCCGGTTCGGGTCGAGGCGGAGGCGGTCGTGGACGATCATCAGCGGGTCGACGCCGGCGATCCAGACCCTCTGCCCGCGCACGTCCAGGTGGCGGCCCTCGTCGCGGAGCAGCACGACCGGGTCGAGGTCGCGGAGGTCCGACGGCCGTGCGAGCGGGTCGCGGCTCAGGGCGATGTCGTGGTTGCCGAGCACCGCGAACGCCGGGACGCCGAGCCGCCCGACGAGCTCACGCAGCCTCGGCTCGCCGCGCGGGTGCGTGAGCAGGTCGCCGGTGAGCAGGGCGAGATCGGGTCGCCGCTCGGCCACCCACTCGACGGCACGCGCAACCGCACGCGTCCCGAACGACGGCGCGCCGAGGTGGAAGTCGGAGAGGTGCGCGATCCGCAGCCCGTCGAGCTCGGGCGGCAGCCCCGGCACCTCGACGTCGAGCTCGCGCAGCCGTACCCAGCCCGCCTCGAACGAGCCCCAGCCGAGCCCGGCCGCCGCGACGGCGCCGAGGGCTCCGAGGACGGGGCCGCTCCTCAAGCCGCTCGGCTCTCCCTAGCGCCGGGGCGTGCGCAGCACGCGCCGGCGCCTAGGCTTCCAGCTTCTCGAGCGCTGGCCGCGGGTCGACGATGTGGCGCTTGAACTTCAGCTCGGACTCCTCGATCCCAGCGGCGACGCCGACGAGCTGCGCGAGGTGGAGCACCGGCATGTCGAACGTGCGGCCGGTCGAGGCCTCGAGCTTCTGCTGCCACGCGTCGAGCGAGAGATGGCAGAGCGGGCACGGCGTCACCATCACGTCCGCGCCGGCCTCCATCGCCTGCTCGACCGGCTGGATCAGCTCGCCGAGCGCCGTCTCCTCGCGCGCCTGGATGATCGGGAACCCGCAGCACTTGATCTTCGCCGGGTAGTCGACCGCCTCGCCGCCGCACGCCTCGATGATGCGCTCGAGCGACGCCGGCTTGTCGGGGTCGTCGAAGCCCATGATCTTCGACGGGCGCAGGATCTGGCAGCCGTAGAACGGCGCCACCTTCAGGCCCTTGAGCCCCTTGTGCGCAGCCGTCTTCAGCTTCTCGTAGCCGTCGCCCTCGGCGATCTCCCAGAGGAAGTGCCGCACGTCGACCGAGCCGCTGTACGGCGGCGCGCCGACCGACTCGAGGTTCTCGTTCACGCGCTTGAGCAGCGCCTCGTCGCCCTGGAGCATGAAGTTCGCCTGGCGGAGGTTGAGCGTGCAGACGTTGCAGACGGTCATCAACGTGTCGCAGCCGGTCGCCTCCGCGTACGCGAGGATGCGCGCGTTCAGGTGGAGGTAGTAGTCCGGCTCGGCCTCGTGGATGTCGCCCGCGCCGCAGCACGTGACCGACTCGAGCTCGACGAGCTCCAGCCCGACCTTCGGCGCGAGCGCCTGCGTCGAGGTGTCCAGCTCCTTCGCGGACAGCGACGCGAGGCAGCCCTTGTAGTACGCGACCCGCTTCGTCGCCTGCGTGGTCTCAGTGGCGCTCACGCTGCTCCTTCCTCTTCGGGCAGATACGGCCGCGGGGCCGCTCCGGGCCGCGCGTAGATCTCTTCGAGCGAACCGCTCACGTGCCCGTGTGCGAGGCGGCCGAGTGCCTTCTCGCCCTGGACGTGGCCGAGCGCGCCCTGGCGGTCCTGGGCCTTCGTGAGCTTGTGCAGGTTGCGAGCCTCGCCGACGTCCTTCGCGACGTGCGGCGGGAACGCGAGCCCGGCCTTGTTGTGGCGGACGAGGCTCATCGCGAACTTCATCTGCTTGATCGAGGAGACGACGCCCTGGGTCTTCGGCACGAGCTCGGTCTCGCGCAGCCAGCCGGTCGTCTCGGTCGAGCGGACGAACCACTTCGCGTGCTTCGCGCCCATGTCGCGGTCGATGCCGGCCTTGACCGCCTCGGCACCGAGCTTCGCGATCGCGTCGCGCGGGTCGACCCCTTTCGGGCAGCGCTCGTTGCAGAAGAAGCAGCGGGTGCACTCCCAGATGCCGTGCTCGCCCGAGTACTGCTCGAGCCGCTCGACCGTGGCGCCGTCGCGGGGGTCGCCGACGAACCGCATCCCCTTCGCGAGCGCCTGCGGGCCGAGGAACTCCGGGTCGGACTCCATCGCGTTGCACTCCGAGACACAGCAGCCGCAGTTGACGCAGAGCGCCTCCTTGTGGATGACGTTCATCTGCTCCTGCGAGATCCGGTACTCGCGCCCGTCGTCCGGCTGCTCGTAGCCCGGCTGCAGGTACGGCTTCATCGCCTTGAACTTGTCCCAGAAGGAGTCCATGTCGACGACGAGGTCCTTGACGACCGGCAGGTTCCCCATCGCGGAGATCACGGGCACCTGGCCGGCCTGTGCGATCTCGTACATGCGCGTCTTGCAGGCGAGCACGGCCGCGCCGTCCATGCGCATGCCGCAGGAGCCGCAGATCATCATCCGGCAGCTCTTCCGGTAGGAGAGCGAGCCGTCGTGGCGGTCCTTGACGATGTCGAGGCAGTCGAGGAGCGTCGCCTCCTCGGGCGCGTCGATCTCGTACTCCTTCAGGCCGCGGCCGCCGGTCGTCGGGTCGAAACGCCAGATCTTCAGGGCAACCTGCACGGGATCCTCCTAGTTTCCGCCGGCGGACGACACGATCAGTACTTCCGCTCCTGCGGCTCCCAGGTCGTGAACCGCACCTCGGAACGCGAGAGCTCGACGCCCCCGTCCTTCCAGCGCGTGATCGAGTGGTGCAGGAAGTTCTCATCGTCTCGCGTCGGGTAGTCGTGCGGGCGCGAATGGGCGCCGCGGCTCTCCTTGCGGACGACGCCGGCCGTGACCATGCAGAGCGCGGTGTCGAGCATGTTCCCGAGCTCGATCGCCTGCGTCAGGTCGCTGTTGAAGACGTCGCCCTTGTCCTCGACGTACACGTTGCGGAAGCGCTCGCGCAGGCCCTGGAGGATCTCGACCTGCTTCACCATCCGCTCCTCGCGGCGGAAGACGCCGAAGTTCTCGAGCATCGACGAGCCGAGCTCGTCGCGGATCTGCCACGGCCGCTCGCCCGACTCGCGCGAGAGCAGCTCCTTCAGCTGCGTCTCGGCGTCGCGCTCGACCGAGTCGGGAACGTCGACCGCGGCGCCGGCGAGCGCCGCCTCGGCGGCGGAGCGGCCTGCGCGGCGGCCGAACGTGATCGTCTCCATCAGCGAGTTGCCGCCGAGGCGGTTCGCGCCGTGGACGGAGACGCAGGCGCACTCGCCGGCGGCGTAGAGGCCGGCCAACTCGGTGGCGCCGTCGGTGTCGGTCTCGATCCCGCCCATGTGGTAGTGGGCGCCCGGCCGCACCGGGATCGGATCGAAGATCGGGTCGACGCCGGCGAAGGTCATCGCGTTCTCGCGCGAGCCCGGCAGCCGCTCGAGGATCTTGTCGGCGCCGAGGTGGCGGAGGTCGAGGAAGATCGAGCCGTTGACACCGCGGCCCTCGTCGATCTCCGTCTGCTCGGAGCGGGAGACGACGTCGCGCGAGGCGAGCTCGAGCGCGTTCGGGGCGTAGCGCTTCATGAACCGCTCGCCGGAGGAGTTGATCAGGTAGCCACCCTCGCCGCGGCAGCCCTCGGTGATGAGCACCCCGGACGGGTAGAGCGTCGTCGGGTGAAACTGCATGAACTCCATGTCCTTCAGCGGCAGGCCGGCGTGCAGGGCCATCGCCATCCCGTCGCCGGTGCAGGCGTACGCGTTCGTCGTCGCCCGGAACTGGCGGCCGGCGCCGCCCGTGGCCATGACGACCGCCTTGCCGCCGAGCGTCTTGATGCCACCGTTCAGGAGGTCCCAGCAGACGACACCGGTGCAGCGGCCGCCGTCGACGACGAGCTGCCAGGCGAAGAACTCCTCGTAGACCTTGATGTCGCGCTTGCAGACCTGCTCGTAGAGCACCTGGATCAGGACGTGGCCGGTGATGTCGGCCGCATAGACCGTGCGTGGCGAGCCGGCGGCGCCGAACGGGCGCTGCGCGAGCTTGCCGTCGTCGCGGCGCGAGAAGACCGCGCCCCAGTGCTCGAGCTGGACGATGTCGCCCGGCGCCTCGGCGGTGAAGACCTCGATCGAGTCCTGGTCGCCGAGGTAGTCCGAGCCCTTGATCGTGTCGTAGGCGTGCGTCTCGGGGCTGTCCTCGGCCGCGTTGCCGAGCGCCGCGTTGATGCCCCCCTCCGCCGCGCCCGAGTGGGAGCGCGTCGGGTGGAGCTTCGAGATCATCGCGACGTCGGCGCCAGCGTCGAACGCCTCGATGGCGGCGCGCATCCCTGCGCAACCGGCCCCGACGACGAGCACATCGTGCTTCGCGATCACGAGAGAGGAAGCTATCGAAACGTCACAGAGCGGTGCGTCGGTAACCGTCCGCAGTTTCCCGCTAGACGCGGGGCCCGGCCTCGACGACGGCCGGCGAGGCCTCCGCGGCGAACTTCTCGTCGAAGTTCTTGCGGAACATCTCGGCCAGCTCGCGCGCCTTGCGATCGTACGCCTCCGGGTCGGCCCACGTCGAGCGCGGGTCGAGCAGGGACGAGTCGACGCCCGGCACCTCGACCGGCACCTCGAAGCCGAACCGCTCCTCGGTGCGGAACTCGACGCGCGCGAGCTCGCCCGAGAGCGCCGCGTCGAGCAGCGCCCGCGTGGCGGCGATCGGCATCCGCTCGCCCTCGCCGAACGGGCCGCCCGTCCAGCCGGTGTTGACGAGCCACACCGCCGCGCCGTGCTCGTCGATCTTCTCGCCGAGCATCTGCGAGTAGACCGTCGGTGCCTGCGGCAGGAACGGCGAGCCGAAGCAGGTCGAGAACGTCGGCTGGGGCTCGTTGATCCCGATCTCGGTGCCGGCGAGCTTCGACGTGAAACCGGAGAGGAAGTAGAAGAGCGCCTGGTCGCGGGTGAGCCGCGCGATCGGCGGCAGGATCCCGAACGCGTCGGCGGTGAGGAACACGACGGAGCGCGGGTGCCCGGCCATCTTCTCGGGCAGCGCGTTGCCGATCTCCTCGAGGTTGTACGCGGCGCGCGTGTTCTCGGTCTTCGAGTCGTCGTCGAGGTCGATCACGCCTTGCTCGTCGATCGCGACGTTCTCGAGGATCGTCCCGTAGCTGTGCGACGCCTTCCAGATCTCCGGCTCGGCGGTCGGCGAGAGCCGGATCGTCTTCGCGTAGCAGCCGCCCTCGAAGTTGAAGACGCCGTTGTCGCCCCAGCCGTGCTCGTCGTCGCCGATCAGCATCCGCGACGGCTCGGCCGAGAGCGTCGTCTTGCCGGTGCCGGAGAGGCCGAAGAAGATCGCGACGTTGTCGCCGTCGCGGGAGACGTTCGCCGAGCAATGCATCGGCAGGACGCCCTCGAGCGGGAGCCTGTCGTTGAGGACGGTGAAGATCGACTTCTTGATCTCGCCGGCGTAGAACGTGCCGCCGACGAGCAGCTCCGTGCGGGCCGGGTGCAGGACGACGAACGTCTCGGTGCGTGTCCCGTCCACGCCGGGCTCGCCCACGACCTCGGGCGCGTGCAGCACGAGCGCGTCCGGCGCGAAGCCGTCGCGCTCGGCGTCGGTCGGGTCGATGAAGAGCGTCTTCGCGAAGAGCGCGTGGTAGGGGTGGTCGGTGAGGACGCGAACGGCGATGCGGTGCTTCGGGTCGGCGCCGGCGAACGAGTCGACGACGTACAGCACCTGCGCCCGCTCGAGGTGCGCGACGATCTTCGCGCGCAGCAGCTCGGAGTTGTCCTCACTGATCTCGTTGTTGCCGTCCCACCAGATGCGCCCCTCGGAGCCGGGCTCGCGGACGACGAACTTGTCCTTGGGCGAGCGGCCCGTGTGCTTGCCGGTGTCGACGACGAGCGGACCGCCCTCGGCGAGCCTGCCGTCGCCACGCACGAGCGCGTGCTCGTAGAGGACGGCCGTCGTCGGGTGCCAGATCACGCGCCCGGTGGGAGACAGCCCGTGCTGCGAGAGATCCTGGCCACCCCGAAGGTCAGTCGTCGTCATCAGCTGTGCTGCTCCTTCCGCGGGAGAAATCGATGAGAGGCGCCGTGCCACCACCCCGGCACGCCGACTCGTATCGTATAGCGGCATGAGCGCGGTGCCGCCGGAAGAGCTGACCGACGGAACCGTGACCCTCCGCCCCTGGCGAGACGACGATGCGCCCGCGATTGAGGCATGCCTCGACGGCGACCCGGAGGTGACCGGCTGGCTCGACCGGATCCCGCAGCCGTACACGACCGAGGATGCGCTCGCGTACATCCGCGGCGAGACGGGCGCGCCGCGCGAGTCCCGCTTCGCGGTGACCGGCGCGGACGGCGGCGTGATCGGCTCGATCGGGGCGATGTGGCACGAGAGCGGTGACGTCGCCGAGATCGGGTGCTGGACGCGGGCGGACGCGCGCGGCCGCGGCGCCACGACGCGGGCCCTGCGGCTCGTCGCGGCCTGGGCCCTCGCGCACGGGGCGGCGCGCGTCCAGCTGCGTGCCGACGTCGAGAACGTCGCGTCCCGGCGCGTTGCCGAGAAGGTCGGGTTCCAGCAGGAGGGCGTGCTGCGCTCCGCGTACTGGAACCCGCGGCTCGGCCGCCGCCAGGACTGGGTCATGTACTCGCTCCTGCCGGGCGAGCTCTCCTCGTGATCCCGGTCGTCGACGGCCACAACGACGCGCTCCTGCGCGTGTGGCGCCACGGCGGCTCCCTGCGCGAGCGGAGCGCCGAAGGCTGTC
>DATFMW010000553.1:0-7396 GCA_035266765.1 Gaiellaceae bacterium
GGAAGCTTCGAGAGCCGGCGCCCGTACGGCGTCGGCGGCGCCCCGTCGGCGCGCTCGAGCAAGCGGATCGCGAGCCGGGCGCGAAGGAACGCGGCCACGTAGGCCCAGACCGTGTGCACGTGCTCGTTGATCCCCAGCGCCTTCTCCGCCTCCTGCTCGGGATTCTCCGAGCTGCGCAGGACGCCGCGCGTCCCCTCGTTCAATCCGGCGACGATCGCCCCCCGGCGCGCGACGCGGGCCATCTCACGCACCATCTGCGTCAGGTCGAGCGCGTGGTGAAGCGTCGCGACGCAGTAAACGACGTCGAAGCTGGCGCCGGCGAAGGGCAGGTGCTCACCGTCGGCCTGGACGCGGCCGAAGTCGCCGTAGAAGGCGCCGCGCCCGAGCCCGATCTTCGGGTCGGCGAGGATGTCGGTGGCGACGTACTCGCAGCCGCGCTCGAGCCAGAAGCGGGAGGCCCACGCCTTCGCGGCCCCGAGCTCGAGCACGCGCAGCCCGCGGTGCTCGCCGACGAAGCGGTCGAGCAGATGCCGGATCGAGTGGCTGTTCGAGCGCCAGTTGAGGTCGTCCCAGCCGAGCTCCTCGTTCACGAACGGCAGTACCGAGTCGACCGCGTCGTCCGGCTCGTACCAGCCCTCCGCCCGGGCTTTCTCGACCCAGCCCGCCGCCTCGACGAGCTTCGCGCGCGCACCGGGAAGCTCCTCGTGCAGCATGAGCGGGATCCCGTCCGCGACCGCGAACGTCCGTCCGCAGCCGGGGCACGCGAGCGAGCCCTCGCCCTCCTCGAGCGAGGCGCGGCAGAAGGGGCAGCGGAGGAGCTCGAGGAGCGGCGTTTCCACGTCTGACTCGTCGGCCAAACTACCCGACGGGGGCGGTCGGTGTTCTATGCCCAAACACGCCACTTACAGCATTCGGTTACCGTGATCGCCGTGCCAGGAGCCGCACAGCCCGCTCCCTCAGGGCGGGGTCTGCGATGACCGTCGCCGCCGCCCTCGCCGCGTTCCCGGCCAGCCTCGTCACGATCTGGGCGCTCCGCCGGACACCCGCCGCCCGCCACGTCGTCGCCGCGCCGCGCGCGGACCGGTGGCACACCGCGTCGACGCCGCTCCTCGGCGGCAGCGGCATCCTCGCCGGGATCCTCGCCGGGTGCGGCGTCGCGGTCGCCCTCGGCGCGGTCGACGCGACGCGACAGCTCGGCGGGATTCTCGGCGGCTGCGCGCTGCTGTTCGCGGCCGGACTCGTCGACGACGTCTTCGGGCTCCGGCCGCTCGCGAAGATCGCCGCCCAGGTCGGCGCGGCAGCCCTCGTGCTCGCGTCGGGCATCCGCGTCGAGGTGATCTCGAACAACGTGCTCGCCGCGATCGTCGGCGGACTCTGGCTCGTCGGGATGACGAACGCGTTCAACCTGCTCGACAACATGGACGGCCTCGCCGCGACGTTGGCGGCGATCGCCTGCGCCTTCCTCGCCGTCGACGGACTGGCGGTGCACCGCACCGCCGTCGTCGCGGTCGTCAGCCTCTCGACCTGCTTCGCCTGCCTCGGCTTCCTGCCGTACAACCTCCGGCTCAGCCGGCCCGCCTCGGTGTTCATGGGGGACAGCGGCAGCCAGGTGCTGGGGTTCGCGGTTGCAGCGCTCGGCCTCGCGGCGAGCTGGACGGCGGCGGGAGCAAGTGTGGCGACGCTCCTGCTGCCGATTCTCGTGCTCGCGGTGCCGATCCTCGACACGACGCTCGTCACGATCGTCCGGCTGCTCGAGGGCCGCCCCGTGACGCAGGGAGGGCGCGACCACACCTCGCACCGGCTCGTCTACGAGGGGCTCTCCGACAAGCGCGCGGTCGTGATGCTCGCAGTCGTCTCCACGGCGCTCGGCGGGACGGCGCTCGCCTACAAGGTGCTCGACGACACGATGACGACGCTCGCCGGCGTCCTCGTCACGTTCGCGTTCCTCGTTCAGTTCGGGAGCTATCTCGCCGACGTGAACCACGGCGAGCAGGACGAGTCGGCCCGCGGGATCCTCCGCTCGCTGATCGTCCACCGGCGCCGCTTCGCCGAGGTGCTCGTCGACTTCGCGCTGATCACGGCCTCGTTCACGATCGCGTTCATCATCCGCGTGCGCAGCACGGACTTCGGCATCTTCCGCCACGTCTTCGACATGACGCTCCCCGCGCTCGTCGCGGCCCGCTACCTCGCGTTCATCCTCTTCGGGCTGTACCGCGGGGTCTGGCGGTACGCGGGCGCCACGGACGCGATCCGGATCGTCTCGGCGATGATCGTGTCCGAGGCGGCCGCGTTCCTCTTCATCTGGGGCACCGTCGGCTGGCACCTCTTCCCGCGCGGCACGTTCCTGATCGACGTCCTCCTCTGCTCGGGGCTGATCGGCGCGGCGCGCTTCTCGGAGCGAGGCGTCGCCCATGCGATCTCGACCTTCGTCGGGCGCAGCTCGCGGCGGCGGGTACTCGTCGTCGGCGCAGGCCGAAGCGGCCGGAGCCTCCTGCGGGAGCTGCGCGAGACCCCCGGCGAGCAGGTCGTCGCGTTCGTCGACGACAACCCGGCGCTCCGGCGGCGTCGCATCCAGGGCGTCTCGATCGTCGCCGGCCTCGACGAGATCGGTTGGGCGCTCGGCCGAACCGAACCGGACGCCGTCCTGATCACGATCCCCAACGCGCCGCGGGCACGCCTCGACGGCATCGTCGAGGCGTGCGGCCGCGCCGGGATACCGTGCACGTTCGTGCGCCGTGAGATCGACATCGACCCCGCCGTCGTCCTCGGCGCCGCAGTCGAGTGAACGCTGCCGCGACGACAGAGGCCGAGACGCCCGGCCCGCGGGCCCCGGCGCGGACGCACTCCGACCGGTTCCTCGCGGTCGTGCCGCTGCTGAGCGTCTACGCGTGGCTCTGCACGGTCTACATGGTCGAGGTCTGGGCCCGCGTCACACCCTGGCTCTTCACCGACGAGCTCGAGTTCACGCAACTGTCGCGGTCGATCGCCGCCACGGGGCATCCCGCCGAGCGTGGAGCGCCGTTCCCGTCGCACTCGCTCTACACATACCTGATGGCGCCGTTCTGGCTGATCCAGCACGTGCCGACCGCCTACGACGCGATCAAGTACGCGAACGTGTTCCTGATGGCGGCGGTCGTCTTCCCGACGTACTTCCTCGCCCGCATGATCGTCCGACGGCCCGCCGCCCTGTTCGCGGCCGCCGGAGCCGGCGCCATCCCCTCGCTCGCGTACTCGGGCTACATCGTCGAGGAGAACCTCGCGTACCCGTTCGCGGCGCTCTGCTTCCTGCTGATCGCGAAGGCCGTCGTCGCGACGCGGCGTGGTGCGCCGGCGTGGGGCTGGATCACGGCGCTCGCGATCGCGACGATTCTCTCGCCCTTCGTCCGCGGCGAGCTCGGCGTGATCCCGGCGATCGTGCTTCTCGCGCTCATCTTCGTAGCCTGGTCGAGCGACCGGGCGCGGGCCTGGCGTCGTCGGACGTGGTCGATCGGCGACTACGTCGGCACGGTCGCGCTCGTCTTCGGCGCGATCTTCCTGATCAGCGGCTACGGCAGCGTCCATTCGTACGCGTGGCTCGTGGCGACCCGCGGCTTCAAGAGCCGGATGGTCAACATGAGCGGCTGGGCGGCCGCGTCGCTCGCGATCGGGATCGGCGTCGTCCCCCTCGCCGCCGGGCTCGCCTCCCTGTTCCGTGCCCGCGGCGAGACCGCGACCCGCGAGCTGCGCGCGTTCCGCTCCGTCTTGGTCGCCGCCGTGATCGGCTTCGGGCTCTACACGGCGATCAAAGCTGCGTTCCTCTCGACGCAGTTCGCCACCCGGGTGGAGGAGCGGAACCTGATCTACATCGCTCCGCTGCTCTTCGTCGGCACGGCGCTCCTGATCGACCGGAGGCGCGTCAACCTCTGGGCGCTGCTGGGCGCCTCGGCGTTCACGGCGTACCTCGTCGGCTACGCGATGTACCACCCGACGCAGTTCCCGTACGAGATGAACGTGCAGCTCTACTCGGACGCGCTCGGGCTCGCGATTCTGCAGCAGGCGAACCGCTACCTCCTGTGGACGCCGGAGTTCGCGCGTGTCGTCCTGCTCGCGATCCTCGCCGCGGGCACGCTCGCGCTCATGCTGTTGCCGCGGCTCCGTGTGCCGCGGATCGCCACGGGGCTTGCCGGCGTGCTCGCGGTCGGCATCATCGGCTGGACGCTCACCGGCCAGATCGCCGCCGCCGCCGGCAGCAACTCGATCGCCCGCCAGGCCGGGCAGACGCTCCGGCACCCGTTCTCCTGGGTCGACGACACGACGAAGGGGGCGCCGACGATCTACATGGGCGAGGGTGAGGCCGACCAGAACTCGGAGTGGATGCTCGAGTTCTGGAACCGCTCGATCAAGGCGGTCTCGAGCCTCGACGGCACCGTGCAGGGACCCGGCCCCTCGGGCGGGCCGAACCTGACCGCAGACGGCTCCCTCTACTGGACGGACAACCCCGCGACACCCGGCGCCCAGTACGCCTACGCGGTGGAGGACTACCCGTGCGTCGACCTCGCCGGCACGCTCGCGGGCTCCCACCCGCACCGCGCCGGCGGCCTAGTCAAGAACTGGCGCCTGATCAAGCTCACGAGCCCGAACCGGCTGCGCGCGATGTGCACGGGCATCTACCCGGACGGCTGGAGCGGTGCGACCGACAGCGCGTACTTCCGCTTCTCGGAGGGGCAGGGGTGGCTCCGCATCGGCGTCTCCCGGAAGGAGTGGGGCGGCCCGAGCGGCCCGAGCCCGGTGCACCTGCTCGTCGGCAAGCTCGTCATCAACGACAACGCGCAGCCGATCCTCGGCGACGTGACTCATCAGGTGGACACGACGATCAACTCGAACCAGAAGCAGACGTGCTGGCTGCGGACGACCGCATCGCGCTTCGCCGTCCACGTCGTCGTCGACAAGAAGTTCGTGCCGCGCGACTACAACCCGTCGAGCGGGGACGGGCGCGAGCTCGGCGCCCAGGTCGACTACCACTTCTTCTCGACGCTGCCGAAGGGCGCCGCGCCGGGCTGCACGCGCAGCTAGCGCAGCGCGAGCAGCCGCTCGGGGTGCTTGCGCAGGAAGCGGAGCATCGCGCGCGCGTGCCAGAACGTGTGCCGCGTCAGAAACCGCTTGTCGATCACTGCCGCGTATTCGTGGTGGACGAGCGCAGCCGGCACGTACCAGCGCTCCCAGCCGGCGCGGGCGGCCCGATAGTTCAGGTCGATGTCCTCGCAGTACATGCGGAAGCCGGGATCCCAGCCGCCGACGTCGTCGAGCATCGCGCGGCGGAGGAGGATGAACGCGCCGAGCATCGTGTCCGTCGGGACGGGCTCGTCGGGGCGCTCGTCGAGCAGATAGTGGTGGCGCTGCCAGCGGAGCGGCGGAAAGAGCAGCCGGAGCGGCGTGCGCCGGACGAGCGTGGCGCCCACGGTCGGGAAGCTGCGGCGCGACGCCTGCCAGGTGCCGTCGCGATACAGCATGCGCGGGCCGGCGGCGCCGCAGCGCGGGTGCTCCTCCATGAACCGCCGCAGGATCGCGACCGCGTCCTGCTCGGGCACGGCGTCGGGGTTCGCGATCAGGACGAGCTCGTGCGCCGTGTTCGCGGCGCCGAGGTTCGCGTTCGCGGCGAAGGAGAGCCCCGCCTCGTTCACGAGCACGCGCGCGCCCTCCGGCAGCGCCGACGGCAGGCTGTCGGGAATGTTCGCGATCACGAGCAGCTCGTCGACCTGCGGCGCGAGCGCCGGCAGCGAGACGGCCAGCTCGTCGGCGTGGCCGTGCGAGATGACGACGGCCGAGACCTTCATCCGAGCGCCTCACGATAGACCTCGACCGTGCGGCGGGCGGTCTCCTCCCAGGTGAAGAGCCGGGCGCGCTCGAGCCCGGCGCGAGACCACGGCTCCGGGTCGGCGAGCACGCGTTCGAGCGCCTTGGCGAAGCCGTCCGGCTCCGCGTAGGTGATCGCGTCGCCGCCGAGCTCGCGTACAGCCGCGTCGGGAGTCGCGACGACGGGCGTGCCGCACGCCATCGCCTCGGCGACGGGCAGCCCGAAGCCTTCGTAGCGGGTCGGGAAGACGAACGCGGCCGCCTCCTGGTAGAGGCGGACGAGCTCCTCGCGGGAGACGAAGCCGCGCACGTCCGCGCCGCGGCGACGGAGCTCCGCAACGAGCCGTGGGTCGCGCTCGGGGCCGGCGACGACGAGCCGCCGGCCGACCGCGGCCGCCGCGTCGGCGGCGGCGAGCGGGTTCTTGCGCTCCTCGACCGACGAGGCCAGGAGCAGGTAGTCGCCGCGCGTGCCGCCGGGGCGGAAGACGGGGTCGACGGCGAGCGGCGTGACGACGACCGTCTCCGGGGCGAGGCCGTACAGCTCGACGAGGTCGTCCTTCGTGCGCTGCGAGATCGCGAGCACGCGCCGCGCACGCCGGGCCGAGCGGGGCACGACCGCCCGGAAGATCGCCGTCTCGCGGCGGCCCATGAGCGTCGCGTCACGCTCGAAGGACAGATCCTGCACGGTCAGGACGGCCGGGCACGGAAGCGCAAGCGGGAGCGAGTGGACGAAATGCGCGAGCGCCGGGCGGAGGCGGCGGAGGAGCCACGGCACGCGCAGCGCCATCCGCAGCTCCTGGACGCGCGCGGGCAGGTGGACGGGCTCGACCCCGTCCGGGACGAGGTCGGGCCGCCGGGTGATCGCGGCGAAGCGGAGCCCCTCGCCGGCAGCCGGCAGCGCCCGCAGGAGCTCGCGCACATAGGTCTCGTCGCCGGTGCGGTGGCGCCCGAGCACGTCCGCGTCGATCACGACGAGCGGCTCGCTCATGCCCAGCATCTCCACCCCGGCCTCAGAGGTCGGGACATGTCAGGGCGAGCGACGATCCGGCTCGATCCAGACCGAAAATGCCTGCTCAGCGCCTTGCCGACCGTTGACGATCCCGGCACGCGCTCGTGACGGTCCTCAGAGACCGGGACATGGCTCATCCGGACACCTCGCGATAGACCTCGACCGTGCGGCGGGCCGACTCCTCCCAGGAGAACGCCCGGGCCCGCTCGAGGCCGAGGGCGCGCAACTCCTCGCGCCGGGCAGCGGCCTCCTCGATCCCGGCGGCGATCGCGGCGACGTCGAGCGGATCGACGAGCACGGCGGCCCCGCCGGCGACCTCCTCGGTGGCGCCGCCGCGGCTCGTGACGACGGGCGCTCCGCAGGCCATCGCCTCGAGCACCGGGATGCCGAACCCCTCGTAGAGCGACGGGTATGCGACGCAAAGCGCGCCGCGGTAGAGCCGCGCGAGCTCCTCGTCTCCCACCCGACCGAGATAGCGGACGCCCGCGAGCGCCACGCCGCCCCAACCGGGCTCGCCGACCGCACGGAGCTCCAGGCCCGCCCGGTGCACGGCCT
>DATFMW010000554.1:0-3535 GCA_035266765.1 Gaiellaceae bacterium
GAAGGGCATCTACCGAGCGGCAGCTCAGGAAGGCCGCGCCGCGCTCTCGATCAACACCTCGTTCCGGTCGCCCTACGACGACGAGGAGACGCCTGAAGGCTTCTTCTACGCCTACCGTGCCGGGTCTGTCGACCAGCCGGACAACCGGGCACTCCTCGCCGCGTACGCCGAACGGGCGCCGCTCGTCTACTTCGTCGCCACCCAGCCTGGGCGCTACAGGCCGATCTACCCGGTTCACGTGATCGCGGACGACCGTCTCTCCCGCCGCGTGCTCGTCTCACCCGGCCAGCGCATCGGACCGGTCGACGAGCTGGAGCCGATCCTCATTGACGACCCGCTCGAGCGCCGGTACGCCGTCCGCGAGACGCGCACCCGGCTCCACCAGGCGCGCTTTCGCGGACGCGTGTTGGTCGCCTACTCGAGCCGCTGCACGATCTGCCGGCTGAAAGAGACACGGCTGCTCGACGCGGCGCACATCGTCGGCGACACCGAGACGCGCGGCGAGCCGGTCGTCACGAATGGACTCTCGCTCTGCTCGATCCACCACCGCGCCTTCGACCAGGATCTCGTCGGCATCTCGCCCGACCACACCGTCCACGTGTCGCGGCGGCTGCTCGACGACGAGGACGGGCCGATGCTCGACCTGCTCAAGGCGTCGCACGAGCGCACGATCGAGCTGCCGTCCCGGCGCGCATGGCGTCCCGACCGGGAGCGGCTCGCGGAGCGGTTCGACCGGTTCCGCTCGGCCGGCTGAGCTCAGGCCGGCTCGGGGCCGTCCACGTTCACGACGAGCGGGCCCTCGCCGACGAAGGAGAGGATCAGCTCCTGCGGCTCGTCGGACGGGTTCACGTCCCGATGGACGAGCCCGACGGGGATGTGGAAGAAGCCGCCCGGCTCGACGTCCGTCGCCGCCGCCCCGCCCGGGCCGAACTCGAAGCGGGCGCGTCCGCTGAGGACGAAGCCGAGCACCTCCCGGTCGCCGTGGTGGTGCCAGCCGGTGACAGAACCGCCTTCGACCCGGGCGCGGATCTGCTGTGCCCGCTCGGTCGCGAACGAGACCTCGCGGGCGATGCCCGGCGTCATGTCGCCGGCCGCCAGCGCGTCCGGAGCAACCGCCGAGATCCGCTGCGTCGTCGCAGAGCTCACGACGGCAGCCTAACCGACCCGATAGGCCATCAGGATCACGTCGACGTCCTCGCCGGAGCGCCGGTAGTGGCCCTTGCGGAAGCCCTCGCGCTCGAAGCCGAACGCCTCGTAGAGCGCGATCGCGGCCTCGTTCCACGGGAACACGTGCAGCTCGAGCTTGCGGACGCCCGCGCCCGCGGCCCACTCGACCGCGGCCCCGAGCAGCGCCTTCCCGACGCCCTGGCGGCGCGCGGACTTCGCCACCATCAGGCCGAGGTCGGCGACGTGCGCGCTCGCCGGATGCGTGTCGCGCGCGACGCTCAGGCGGCCCACGACGGCGCCGTCGTCGCGCTCCGCGACGAGCACCGCCGCGTGCGGGAACCGGCGCAGTGCCTTCAGATAGCGCCGCTCCTCCCCCACGCTCCGCCACTCGCCGTCGGCGCTGATCAGCCACGCCTCCGGCTCGGCACTCACCGCCTCGGCAAGGCGCGTCAGCTGTTCCGCGTCGCCCGGATCCGCCGGCCGAACGACGAACGTCATCCGACCACCAGCCTCTCCGCCGTCGCGCGCCTTCGGCGCGCGACGGCGTAAGGGGGAACCTTCCGGTTCCCCCGAGCCCCCCTCCCCGGTGGCCACACGAGCTCGCTCATGTGACCACCAGGCCGGCGCCGCCGCGGCGCGGGTCGCCCGCCGCAGCGAGGCTCCCGTCGGCGCGCACCTCGACCGCGCTCACCCCGCCGAAGTAGAGGTTCCGCCGCCGGAAGCGGACGACCTCCCGGCCCACAGCCTCGAAGAGGTCGGCGACCGCCGGATCCTCGCAATGGACGACGCCCGCCTCCACGTGGAGGCGCGGCGCCTCGACCGCCTCCTCCACGCCCATCCCCTTGCCGACGACGTTCGCCACGACCTGCAGGATCGCGCCCCGCAGCCGCGCGCTGCCGGCGGAACCGACGACGAGCCGCGGCGCGCCGTCGCGGAGCACGAGCGACGGCGCCATCATCGAGGTCAGCCGCGCACCGGAGCGCGCGTGCTCGGTCAGGTCGGCCTCGCCGAGCATGTTGTTCAGGTGGATCCCGGTGCCGGGCACGACGACGCCGCTGCCCGAGCCGAGCGACGCCGACAGGCTCGCAGCGCCGCCATGGGCGTCGACGACCGAGATGTGCGTCGTCCCCGAGAGCACGCTCTTCGCCGCGCCGCCGCGCGAGAGCGAGCGCACGAACGCCGGGCCGCGTACCGCCTCCTGGACCTCCATCGCCGCCGCGACCGCCCTCGGACCCGGCTCCGCGTCGCCGAGCTCCTCGAGGCCGAGCCCGACGAGCACGCCTCCGCTCGACGGCGGCGGGTTCGACCGGAACTCGTGGCCGCGGTAGCGCACCACGAGCGGGCGCCGCCGCACGACCCGATAGGAGGCGAGATCCTCGAGCGCAAGCGCGCCCCCGCCCGCCCGCACGTGCGCGACGATCCGCTCGGCGAGCTCGCCCCGGTAGAGCGCGTCCGCCCCCTCGGCGCCGAGCCGCTCGAGCGTATCCCCCAGCTCCGGCACGGCAAACCGCTCGCCCGCGGCGACCGCGCGGCCCGGCCCGTACATCGCGTCGCCCTCCGGCGAGTGCCGCAGCAGCCCGTCGAGGATCCGGTGGAGATAGCCCTGTGCCGACGTCAGCTCGACTCCCTCACGGGCGAGCCGGGCCGCGGGCGCCACGAGCTCCGCCCACGGCATCCGGCCCCAGCGGCGATGCACCTCGGCGAGCCCGAGCACCGTCCCCGGCACGGCGACCGCGGCCGCGCCCGTCCGGAAGCTCTGGCGGGTGTCGCCGTCGAAGTCGACCTCCAGCTCGAGCAGCTCGCCCGCCGCCGCCGGCGCCTGCGGCACGACGACGAAGAAGTCGTAGAGCCGGCTGCGCCCGTCGCGTGCGTCGTGGACGAGCAGGAATCCGCCCCCGCCGGGGCCAGTCAGCGGGCTCTCGCAGACCCACGAAACGCACGCGGCCGCGACGCACGCGTCGACCGCGGTGCCACCCGCCTCGAGCACGCGCGCGCCTGCCTCCGCGGTCAGGGGATGCCCGGCGGCGATCGCGCCTCGCATGCCGGGGAGCGTACTGCGCGCGGGCAAACGCCACTTCCTGCCGATAACGAGAGGACAAACCCCCGACCAGTCCTAACGTCTACGACATAAGAAGGGGTCATGCTGGTAGCTGTGCATGAGATAGCGGGTCGAATGGGCCGGCGCGGGATCGCCGCTGCCGCCGGGACGTTGCTCGTCCTCATCGTGGTCGCGGCGACGCCGCAGCTTCTCGGCGCGCGTGTCGCGGAGGCGATCGAGTCGCTCGGGCACGCGAACGCGAGCTGGCTCTGGCTCGCCGGGGTCGGGTTCGTCCTCTCCGTCGTGGCGGCCGCCGGCTCCTAGCGCTCC